>CAYVVR010000323.1:0-5122 GCA_964454655.1 uncultured Planctomycetaceae bacterium
TTGATCTCGACCAGGCTGCAATCCTTTTCCAAGAAGAGCTTCGCCAGGGCGGTCATGAACTTGACGGCCGCTTTCGCGGCGTCGCCGGTAAGCCCGAGTTTCCAAGCCAACTTGCGGGCTTGGTAGGGCCGCAAGCCGACGAACACGCTGAACGGCTCTTGGATGATCGCCTCGGGATTCTCGGCGGCGACCTTTTCGATCTCCATCCCCCCTTCTTGCGACGCAATGAACACGGGGCAGCCGCGGGTACGATCGACGACGATCCCCAGGTACAATTCGCGTTCGATACGGCACCCTTCTTCGATCAACAGCCGATTGACGACGCGTCCCTTTTCACCGGTTTGGATCGTCACCAGCGTGTTGCCGAGCATCTGCGATGCAGCCTCTTCGGCTTCGGCATCGTTGCGGACCAACTGCACGCCGTGTTGGTCGGGCACTTCGCGGAACGTTCCCTTGCCGCGTCCACCGGCGTGAATTTGGGCCTTGACGACGGCCGCTTCGCCGCCCAACTCGACGAAGGCCTCGGCCGCCGCCGTGGGCGAATCGACGACTTTTCCTTGCGGCACGGCCACGCCGTACTGCCGAAACAATTCCTTCGCTTGGTATTCGTGGATTTTCATGCGAACTCCACCGGCGCAAGGTGCAAAAACGTATCGATCGAAGAGCGGGCCGATCGTCGCGGTTCCCGGTGCGCCCACGCGGCAACCGTTCAGCAAAAAACGGCATCTTATCCGCAAACGAGCGACGTCGGGCGCAAATCGTCACCGCCGGTATTTCGGCAGCAGCTTCTTGAACTCGCGCCACGGACGCGTGTTGGCGACGTCGTTCTTGCCGAGCCCACCTCGCCGGGCCTGCCGAATCCCGCAGATCATGTGATCCAGCCGATTTATGTTATGTGCGTCTGTCGAAATTACAATAGGGATCCCGTATTGTTTTGCCGCCGCTAAATGAACGTCGTTCAAATCAAGGCGTCGCGGATGGGCATTCAGTTCGAGCAGCTTTTTGTGCTCGGCCGCCGCCGAAAAGACGGCTTCCATGTCGATCGCGTACGGGTCCCGTTCCAACAACAAGCGTCCGGTGGGATGGGCGATCGCACACACCGCCGGATGGGCCAACGCATCGACCACGCGTTTGGTGATCCGGTCGCGCGACTGCGACTGTCCGAAATGGACGCTGGCGACGACCCAATCGGCCTGCGCCAACACGTCGTCGGGTAAGTCCAACGGCCCGTCTTCCAAGATGTCGACTTCGACACCTTTGAGAACGCGAATTCCCTTCTGCTTCGCGTTGATGCGATCGATCTCTTCCCACTGTTTCAGCAGGCGTTCGGCGTCGAGGCCGCCTGCGATCGTCACCCGCTTCGAGTGATCGGTGATCGCCACGTATTCGTAGCCGTGCGCCTTGGCCCCCTCGACCATGGTCTCGATCGAATCGGCCCCGTCGCTCCAATTGGTATGCATGTGGAGATCGCCGCGGATGTCGTCCAACTCGATGAGCTCGGGCAATTTGCCTTCGGCGGCCCACTCGAATTCGCGCCGTCCCTCACGCAATTCGGGCGGAATCCACGGCAGATCGAGCGCGGCATACACGTCGGCTTCGTCGGCCCCGGCGACGTATTCTTCGCCGCGAAAGACGCCGTATTCGTTGACCTTCAGACCGCGGTCCTTGGCCATACCGCGAAGAATCACGTTGTGTTCTTTCGAGCCGGTGAAGTATTGCAGCGCGGCCCCGAACGACTCGGCCGGAACGACGCGCAAGTCGACCTGAATGCCGTCGACCAACCGGACGGACATTTTCGTGTCGCCGCGCAACAGCACCTCGTCGATGCGTTCATACTCGGCGAAGCGATCCATGACCGCGGCCGGATCATCGGAATCGATGAGAAAATCCAGGTCGCCGACCGTCTCGCGGCAGCGACGATAACTACCGGCCGCTTCCAGCTTCTTGACGGCCGGAGAGGCCTCTAAATGGGTGCGAATTTCCTGCACGTACTTGTCGGCAAAGTACCAAAGTGTTCGCTCGTCGGCCGAAGCGGCGATTGCGATTCCCTTGAGGATCGACTCCTCGGTCTTCGCTCCGAACCCTTTGAGCTTGCGAATCTTCTGCTGCCGACACGCCTCGGCCAATTCGTCGAGCGACGTGATGTTCAGTTCTCGAAACAACACGGCCGCCCGCTTCGGCCCCAGCCCCGGCACGCGGAGCATCGCCAACACACTTTCGGGAATCTCGGCCTTCAGTTCTTCCAACTGCGGAAGCGTTCCGGTCTCGAGCAACGTGCGAATTTTCTCGGCAAGGTCTTTGCCGATCCCGGGCAAATCGGTCAACGCACGCTCGGAGTCGCCGGCGATGGCCTCGACCTCCTCGGGCAACTCGGAAATGGTACGCGCGGCGTTGCGATACGCCCGCACCCGGAAGGGATTTTCGCCTCGAAATTCCAGCAGATCGGCGAGTTCCTCGAAGACGGCGGCGATATCGGTGTTCGTCACGTTCGTCGATTCCCCATGAGCTTGCGGCACATTGCGGCGGCAGGCGTATTTTCAGCGGTCGGCACGATGTCGCGAGAATCGCGCTCGGCATCGAAGGTCACGCGTGCAATTCGACGATGTCTTTGTCGTGCAACACGTAGTCGCCCTTGACGATCGTGCCGTCGTGCACGGCCTCGCCCCACACGCGTGCGTATTTGAGGTTCTTGGCGATGTCTTTGTGGACCTGCTCGGCCATGTCGAGCACGGTGCTTCCACGCGGCAGCGTGAACGGCCGTTCCATGTCGGGTTCTTTGGCTTTGGGTTCCTTGGAATACACTCGGACGACATCGAGCGACTCGTAGATCGCCCGTCGCAACGGTTCGATGCCGGTGCCTTCCTTCGCCGAAATGACGAACTCGGGAAAGTCGAATTCGGCGACTTCGTGCAACAGATCCAGCCGGTCGGCGGCCTCGTCGACGTCGATTTTATTGGGCACGAGGAACGTTTTGGTGTACGACAGGCCGACGTCTTCTTCGCTTAGCGACGAGGCGACCGCCAAGCGAGTCTTCGTCGTGTTCAATTTTTCGACGACCTCGAGACATTGCTCGATACCTTCGTCGGCCCCCAAATCGACCATCAGCAAGGCCAGGTCGGCCCCCCGAATGATGCCGTGCATGAACGACTCCATGAAGTCGCGAGTGATCGGGGGTGTGTCGACCAATTGGACGAAGACGTCTTCCCAAGGCATCATGCCGGGAGTCGGCAATTTGGTCGTGAACGGGTAGGGAGCGACTTCGGGAGTCGCTCGCGTCAACGTGGTCAGCAACTGGCTCTTGCCCGCGTTCGGACCGCCCAGCAAAACGACGGTCCCCGCCCCTTGGCGAGGAATACGAATGCCCCGGCTGCGCCGTCCGGAGCTTTTCTCGACCTGAAGCGCTTTCTTGGTCTCGCTTATCTTGCGTTTCAGGTCGGCCTGAAGATGGTCGGTTCCCTTGTGCTTGGGAATCTCCTGGAGCATGATCTGGAGCCACTTGAGCTCCTCCTCCAGGGTCGCCGCACGACGATACTCCTGCTCGGCCTTCAGATATTGCGCTGTCAGATTTGCTGGCATGGCGTTCGAATCGCGTCGTCCGTCATCCTAAGCCCGGGATCGGTCGTGCTCACGCAAGCCGTCGATACACCCGGCCGGGCGGCCGGCTTGCCCGTCTCCATGCAGTCTAGCCGACGCAGAGCGAATCGACCAGTCGCACCGTGTCGTCGGTCGGTCGCCCGCGCAAGAAACGACACACGGCAAGGCCGCGACGACCCTGCCGTGCGAAATTCATTTCGAGGAAAAAATCATACCGCCGAAATTCAGGGACGGCGAATCTGCACGACCGGCGGTTCGTAGATCTCAGGCGTCTGCTCGGACGGGCCGAAGTAGGGAATCGGCGCCTCGTACGAGGCCTGGCGGAACTGCGGTCCGACCAACTCGACGCCGGTTTCTTCGGCCTTCGTTCCTTCGCTGTTCTTTTCTTCTTCGGCGGGCGTGTCGACGGAAGGTTTCAGCCGCATATCGACGTTACCCGAGTCTTCATACGTCGAAGGCGCCGGCGACGGCGTCCCCGACGGCAACGCGTTCATCGGTAACGTGGGAATGCTCGATGCCGGATCGCTCACACCGCTCGCACACGACGAACATCCCGAACTCGCAATCGTCGAGCCGCCGACCACCGTCGACGTTCCGCACGACGTGCAAGCCGCCGTATCGCACGGCGACGGACACGCGACGGGACAACTCGTCGCCACCGGAACGGTCACGACCGGTCGCCGAAAAACGTTCCGAATGCGTTCCAACAGGCCGGGACGTTGCTCGACGACTACCGTCGGCGTACAGGTATTGCAAGCGCTGGTGGTGGCCCCATAGCCCGCGTAGTAGCTCGTCACCGGGCTGTAGTAAGCCGTCACCGGCGTCCGCGCTCGCCAGAAGGGACGCCACGCCCACCGCGACAGGGGCCGATAGGCCACGATTTGCACCGGTTGCACCGGCGTGTACGTCACCGGGCGATACGCCGTGTAGCTGGTCGGAGACAGATATCCAACGGTGTACGGCGTGTAGGCGGTCGTGTAGCTCGAGGCGGCAACCGGCATGTACGTTGCGTACGATGCCGAATACGTCGTCGCCGAATCGCCTCCGAACAACCGGCTCAGGCAGCCTTGCGCCCGGGCGTCGGGGCACCACCCGATACACACCGCGAGCACGAGCACCGCGAATCCGCTTCGCACAACCACGTTACGCATCATCCCACTCCTCGTCAGGTCGAGTTTCATCGGCTCGTCACGATCGTCGAAAGAGAACGCCCGGCGCAGCGCGCAAGGCGCCGCGACGAACATCCCTCGAAAAAGTATAGCCCACCACCGAGCAACTGTAGCCAAAATTCAACAGATTCCGTCGTTCCGCTTGAGTAGACTTTTTCGGCAAGATCGACTTTGCCGACAAACTTGTTCGGTTACGCAATCTCGGCAAAACCCACATGCGGTTCGATTCGCTTGCCGCGTATCTTCTTACGCGTCAGCGTATCCATTTGTTCACCAATACATGCAGTACCACGAAATGGCGAAGAAGGAACCAAGCTGCCGTTCCGGCAGTTGACGGCGACAAAGCGAGGCACGTCAAT
>CAYVVR010000324.1:0-5110 GCA_964454655.1 uncultured Planctomycetaceae bacterium
GACAACATTCCGGGCCTCGACGATACGTACTTTCGGGTTGCCGTACGCAGCGAAGCCGAGAATCGACGGTTGGTGGAAGAGCTGCGCTCGTGCTTGGGTACAAGCCGAGAAGCGGTTGCGGCGGCGGTCGTTCGACGCCGTAAACCCGCGGTCATGTTGCAAGGAACGGCCTCGAACGTCGGAAAGAGCGTGCTGGCCGCGGCGTTTTGTCGCATTTTGCTGCAAGAAGGGTATCGGGTCGCCCCCTTCAAGGCGCAAAACATGTCGCTGAACTCGTTCGTGACCCGCGAGGGCGGCGAAATGGGGCGTGCCCAAGTACTCCAGGCTGCAGCCTGTCGGATCGAGCCCGACGTTCGTATGAACCCCGTGCTGTTGAAGCCGAATTCGCAAACGGGTGCGCAGGTGATCGTTCTCGGCAAGCCGGTCGGCAACATGGGAGTCGTCGACTATCTGCAATTCAAGCAGAAAATCGCCGAGACGGTACGTCGTGCCTACGACGAACTGGCCGACGAGTACGACGTGATGGTCGTCGAAGGGGCGGGCAGCCCCGCCGAGGTGAATTTGCAGCGGCACGATATCGTCAACATGGCGACGGCCCGGCACGCAGATGCCGCCGTGTACCTCGTCGGCGATATCGATTGCGGCGGCGTGTTTGCCGCGTTCGTAGGAACGTACGAACTTCTTCCACCGGCCGATCGACGGCGCGTGGCGGGATTCATCATCAATCGGTTTCGCGGGAAGCCGGAACTGCTCGACGAGGCTCTCGCCTTCGTCGAACGCCGGACGGGCCGCAGCGTGCTGGGTGTCGTGCCGTATCTGTCGAATCTGGGCCTTCCCGAGGAAGACTCGGTATCGCTCAAGTCGCATCGGGAAGCATCGTCGTCGCAGCAGGATGACAAAGTGAGCGTAGACGTGGCGCTGGTCGACTTGCCGCACATAGCAAACTTCACCGACGTCGATCCGCTGCGGATCGAGCCCGATGTTCGGCTTCGCGTCGTCGACCGCGGGGAGAGTTTCGGTACACCGCACGTCGTCATTCTCCCGGGCTCGAAGAATGTCGAGGCCGATCTGCGTTGGCTTCGAGAAAGCGGTCTGGCCGAGCGGATCGTCGAGGCGTATCGCCGCGGAAAGACGTTTGTCGTGGCCGTGTGCGGCGGCTTGCAAATGCTCGGTTGTCGAATTCGCGATGGGGTGGGGGTCGAGTCGCACAACGCAGAAGCAGCGGGATTGGGGCTGTTGCCTTTGAATACCGAGTATGCCGCCGAAAAGGAGCTTGTCGCCGCTCAGGCACGCCACGTCGATTCGGGAATCGTGATTCGCGGTTACGAGATCCACCACGGTCGCACGTCGGCCGAAGGATTGCGGCCCGCGATTGTTCGCAGCGACGGGACGCCCATCGGCTACGAATCGGGCGACGGCCGCATCTTGGCGACGTATTTGCACGGGTTGTTCGATACCGACGCCTTTCGGCACTGGTATCTGGATCGTGTGCGGGCAGCATGGGGCCTCGGCGAGTTGAACGGGCCGCGGGCGGTGTACGACATCGAACCGGCTTTGGATCGTTTGGCCGACATCGTCCGCAATTCACTCGACATGGAACAGGTATTCCGCCGGATGGGGCTGCGATGAAGTTCGCTGTATGGTCGATTCCGCTCGCCTTGCTTTTGGATCTCTGTTTGGGAGATCCTCGCGGAATGCCTCATCCGGTACGAGGCATCGGAGCCTTGGCGACGTGGTCCGAGAAGGTGTTTCGACGTGTCGTGCCGTCGGCGCGTTTGGCGGGGGTGGCGACGGCCGTGTTCGTCGTCGGCATAGCTTCGGGAATCGCATGGTGCGCGACCGAGGCGACGTTCGCCATATCGCCGATGTGGGGGAATGTGTGTGCCGCGATCATCGTGTACACGACGCTTGCACCGCGCGACTTGACGCATCACGCGGCAATGGTTCGGCGGGCGCTCGATTGCGAAGATATGTCGCTTGCGCGGCGACGAGTCGGCTTTCTCGTGGGCAGGGATACCGATCGAATGACCGAGCCGGAGATCGTGCGGGCGACCGTGGAAAGCGTCGCCGAAAACACGGTCGATGGTGTCTTGTCGCCGATGGTGTTTGCCTTTTTGTTCGGTCCCGCCGGGGCCGTGGCCTATCGCGCCGTCAACACGCTGGACGCCATGTTCGGTTATCGAAACGAACGTTACCGCGAATTCGGATGGGCCTCTGCCCGGATGGACGACGTGGCGAACTACGTGCCGGCACGCTTGGGGGCTTTCTTGACGGCCGCGGTTGCACCCGTCGTCGGTGGAAAGCCGAGCGCCGTGTGGCGTGCGGTAACGCGCGACGCCCGACATCACCGCAGCCCGAATGCGGGCTATCCCGAGGCGGCATTTGCCGGGGCACTCGGTGTGCAACTCGGTGGACCGGTCACACGTCGCGGTGTTCCCGAGCTGATGCCGCCGATGGGGCCTCGTGGCCGAACGCCGCGACGAGAACACATCGATCGCGCATCGCGACTGATGTGGGCGATCACGTGGACGGCGGCCGTCGCGGGAACCTGCGCAACGTATGCCGTAGGAGGATGGCTGTGACGACTTCGACGCTACGCAATCGGATCGTGTTGATGACCGGGCCCGGCAAGGGAAAAACCACGGCCGCGTTGGGAATGGCCCTTCGCGCTTGGGGCCACGGAATGCGCGTCCTCGTCGTCCAGTTCGTCAAGAGCAATCGCCGCACCGGTGAATTCGCGGCGTTGGAAAAACTTCCGGGTGTGGCCGTCGATGTCGTGGGGAAGGGTTTCTTGCCGCCGAACGATTCCGACGCGTTCGCCGAACACGTGAACGCAGCCCGCGAGGGATTGCAACGTGTTCAAGAGCGAATCGAAAGCGAAGCCTTTCAGATGGTGGTCTTGGACGAAGTCGCCTATGCCGCGGCGAACGGGCTGTTGACGGCGGACGACATTCATGCGCTCGTCGAGGCGTCGCCCGAAGGTACCGTTTTCGTGTTGACCGGGCGTAATGCCCCCCCGTCGTTGGTTCGATTGGCCGATACGGTCTCAGAGGTCATGGACCGAAAGCATGCCTACCGAAACGGTGTCGGCCCCCAAGCGGGCGTCGAGTATTGATCGGGCGGAACGGAATGCAGCGAAACGCGAAACCGGAAAAGAGCAACTGGAGATAGGGAAAACGTTCATGCCGCGCCGAATACCTTGCATCCTGATCGCCGGAACGCAAAGCGGCAGTGGGAAGACGACGTTGGCAGTCGGTCTGACTTCCGCTTTGCGCAGACGCGGTTTGCGCGTGCAGACGTACAAGGTCGGTCCCGATTACCTCGATCCGACATGGCTGACGGCGGCTTCGGGACGCCCTTGTTACAACCTCGACGGCTGGATGCAAGGACGAGCATACGTCGAGCGGCTGTTCGAACGCACGTCGGCGGATGCCGATATCGCCCTGATCGAAGGCGTTATGGGGTTGTTCGACGGTGCGAATTCCGACTCCGAGTCGGGATCGTCGGCCGAAATTGCGAGGTGGCTTGAAGCGTCCGTTCTCTTGACGGTTCCGGCCGGGGGCGCCGCTCGCAGTTTCGCGGCGACCGTGCTCGGTTTTTGTCGCTTCGACGAACACGTGAATATCGTCGGTGTGGTTGCGTCGCGGACCGCCTCGCCGAAACACGAATCGATCTTGCGGGAATCGCTTCAGGCCGCGAACTTGCCGCCGCTTGTCGGGGCGATGCGAACAGGCGCAGGACCGGTGTTGCCGAGTCGGCACTTGGGGCTCGTCGGCGCCGGCTGCGACGGTGCGGACGTTGTTTCGATAATGCGGCAATTGCGCGACGAGGTAGAAAGCCGATGCGACATCGACCGGTTGTTGCAATTGTCGGGGCCGGAAATTCGGCGGGCCACAAACGACCGCGAAGAAGCGTCGAACCCTTGTCCTGCCGACGGGAACGCGTGCATCGCGGCGGCATTCGATGAAGCGTTCCATTTTTACTATCCCGATTTGTTCGACGCGTTGGAACACCGCGGGTGCCGTATCCGATTCTTTTCACCGTTGCGAGATGAACACGTGCCCGACGGTGCGGATGCCGTGATTCTCGGCGGCGGATATCCGGAGGAACATGCCGCCCGGTTGGCGGCCAATGTTTCGATGGCCGAGTCCCTTCGTCGGCTCCACCGAAGGGGGCTGCCGATTTACGCCGAATGCGGCGGCTTGATCTATCTGTCGAAGGCGGTCGTCGATCGGCGAGGCGAACGTCATCCGATGGTGGGTATCTTGCCGGCCGAAACGCGCATGTTGCCTCGCCGAAAGCGACTCGGTTACGTCGAGACGACGCTCACGGCCGATACGTTGTGGGGGCGTGTCGGAGACCGCCTTCGGGGCCACGAGTTTCATTATGCCGAGTTGGTCGGCGATCCTTCCGCGTTTCCCGGATGGCAGGCCGTGTATCGACGCCGATTTCGTGACGGCGAAGCGTCGGAGCCGGAAGGATTCTGGTGTCCCGAGCGGAAGACCTTGGCGAGTTTCGTCCATCTGCATCTCGCTTCGGCTCCGAAAGCGATCGACCGCTTTGCGGCTTGGTTGCACCGTTTCCAAAACGGGGACGTAACCGTCACGCAAGCGATCGACCGCCGTGTCCCATGTCCGGCGACTTGGCGGAATCAGTGGACGGCGTCGTTAGGGAAGAATACGCAATCGTGAAAAACCGCAGACACATGAACGACAGTCAGCCAAATAACCCGAATGCGGGCGTGGTGTGGCTCGTGAGCGAAGATCCGGAAGCCGTGGCCACGGCCCGAGTGCTCGAAGCGGCCGGGACTCGCGTACGCACCACGTTGTTGCCGTCGGGCGGTTCCAGCGGCGCCGATGCCGCGTTGTTCGGTTCCGACCGGCGCGAATGGGATTGCGTCTCGTTGTTGCTGTGGGTCGGTGAAAAGACACCCACGGCGTGCGTCGTTGCCGAAGCGGCGCGGGCGCGGGGAATTCCCGTTCGGCAGGTTGGGCCGTTGGACGACGAGACGGCCGACCGAACGGCAGAAAAGGAACATCAACGCCAAGGCCAGGAACATGCGTTGCACGCAACGTCGCGTCGGTCGGGTGAACTCATCTTGGTCGGGGCG
>CAYVVR010000325.1:0-1437 GCA_964454655.1 uncultured Planctomycetaceae bacterium
GTGCTCGTTTCAGTTGCGCCCGACTCCGAGGTTTCTTGAGCAGGCTTGGCGAATCGCGGCGGGGTCGTTTTTCCCGTGCCGATCGGTTCCGATTCGGCAGCGGCGGCGATCTGCGCCAGGGCATCCGACGGCGGAGCCGCGGCCTCGGTCGGTGCTTCGGTGAACTGGGGGACTTCCTGGACGGGTTGCGATTCCGTCGGTGCCGCCGCGCCTTCCGGTGTTGCGGAAGCATCGGTTGCTTGCGTGCCTTGAGGTGTTTCGGCGGCCGTGCCGGTGGGGAAGAGGCCTTTCACCCGTCGGGCGGGAACCCAGTCCGACATCCCCTCGCGCCAAACGAGATCGTCGGGGCCCAACTGATTGGCTTCGGCCAGTTGTTTCAACTCCGCCGAAGTCACCGGGCCGAAGCGTTCATTGTTCTTGGCGTAGTACCATTCGACCATCGTTTCACCGGTGTGTGACGGGATCAGGCGTCGTGTCGAGCCGAGTCGGCCGCGCGCCGTGGAAAGCCCGACACATCGAGATCGGCACTTTCCCAAGGCAAACCCCCCGGTCTGAATTCGCAAACCGGGGGATTTGGGTGGTTTGCAAGCCGACAGGCAACATAGCTATCGTGACCTAACTGCCGGAACCTTGCAAGAAAAAGCCATCGGGCGACTACCGGCTAGGGCGTGACGAACAACTCGGCAACGAGGCGGCGGTATTCGTCGGCGACCGGAGGCATGGCTCCCGGCTTCGAGGCGGTCAGGGCGCCTGCCCGATTGGCGAATTTGGCTTGGATTTCGGGCGACTGGCCTTCCAAGAGGGCGTGGATCCAAGCGGCCGTGAAGGCGTCGCCCGCCCCGACCGTGTCGGCTACGGTGACCGAAAGCCCCGGCTCGTCGACGAAGGTACCGCGGTGATAGAGCAGGCAACCGTCGGCCCCGCGGGTCACGCAGACGCCTTCGAGGGTGAACCAACCGGCCAATTTTTCGACAAAGGCGGCCGGCGCCGAAGGCAGCTTGAGCAACTCGGCCACGATCGGGACTTCGTCGTTGTTGAGTTTTACGTAATCGGCCGCGCGTAGCGACGATTCGAGAACTTCCAGATCGTAGTAGTGTTGTCGCAAGTTCACGTCGAACACCCGCAAACATCCCGGCGAGGTGTTTTCGAGCATGCGTCGAATCGTGTGCCGGGCGGTTTGGGATCGTTGCGCCAAGGTTCCGAAGCAGATTGCCGCGGCCTGTCGGGCGAGTTGTTCCCAGGCGGGCGAGTATTCCAAGGCGTCCCAGGCAGTGTTTTCGTGGATCGTGAAGACGGGATGATCGGGGATCGTGGTATCGACGGTCACCAAGCCGGTCGGGTGATCGGGATCGCGTTGAACGAAATCGACGATCAGGCCGCGGGCGGCAAGTTCCGTCAACAACGCTCGGCCGTTTTCGTCGCAGCCCACGCGAGAGC
>CAYVVR010000325.1:1447-5102 GCA_964454655.1 uncultured Planctomycetaceae bacterium
AGAGCAGACGATTCCGCTGTTCCCCAATTGGGCGGCGTGATACGCAACGTTGGCCGGGGCTCCGCCCGGGCGACGCGATTCGGGAAAGCAATCCCACAATACTTCGCCCAATCCGATCACGACACGATTCGCCATTTCGTCCTCCTGAAGCTTCCTTACTCACGGGTGCCAATGCTCAGTGTCGGTACGGCGACATGCGCGCACCGGTTCCCGGCGATCGGTAGGGCTGCCCGCTGAATGCGATCGCGGCGTCGGGCGCATGTCGAAAAATCTTGGTCTCGGAGGCGACGATCCAAAGACGGCAATCGTCATGCGACGAATCCGGCGAACCGATCGGCGACAACACGAACACCGATCGTTCGGCGCATACGCATGACGGCGGGCTTTCGACCGTCACATAGGTCGCGGCGACAGGAGGGCTGTCGCCTTCGAGTTGTCAGGCAGGCGCGATTTGAGACGAGCAACGAAAGGGGAACGTGGCAACCTTCTCGGCGCAACCACAAACGGCACTGCACCTCCCCGGCAGTGGTTCCCCTTCCTTGCGTACGACTATCCCGCCATTGTGACTGAACGAGCCGGTCGAGTCAAATCCGGATCTTCCGAAGAAAAATCGCCGCGATTGATTGTCGACATTTTTTCGGGATGGTAAGGTAACGCTTTTGTGCGGCATCGCTTGTTTTCGGCAGAGGAGAGAGCTTATCTTGTCTTCGATGTGCCGCCGTGCGATATCGCGCGACAGTCGTTCTCGGCTGTGGGGTATGTGCGTTTGCTGCATTCTTCGGTGACGCCGTGCGGACGGTTTCCCCCGGTCTGCGCCCGTCGATGGTAAAACTTTGGATCGGCTTGTAACTGAACGACGAGGTTCCCCCCCAATGAAGAAGCGTCGCGTACTTGTCGTCGGAATTTCATCGTTGCTTGTGTTCGGATCGGCATTGCTGGGATCGGGGGCGATCTTGGCAAACGAGCCCACTGCCTCGGGGGCCGACCTGGGGAACGTCAAGGTCGGGCTGGGAACCTTGGATTATGTGATCGTCGCCGCCTACCTGGTGGGCATTATCTTGCTCGGTTGTCTGGCCGGATTGCGACGTAAGAAAGCCGAGGGCAGCGATTACTTTCTCGCCAGTAAATCGCTTACCTGGCCCATGATCGGCTTGGCCTTGTTCGCCACGAACATCTCGACGATTCACCTCGTCAGTTTCGCCGAGAACGGTTACACCTCGGGACTGACGTACGGCAATTTCGAGTGGATGGCGGCGTTCACGCTAATTATCTTGTCGATGTTTTTTGCCCCGTTTTACTTGCGGGCGAACGTGGCCACGCTGCCCGACTTTTTGGAAAAACGCTATAGCCGCGGCTGTCGCGACGTGTTGGCGGTTCTGTCGATGTTCTCGGCGATCGCCGTTCATATCGGGTTTTCGCTGTTGACGGGGGCGGTCGTCATCGAAGGGACGGTCTTGCACGCCTTCGTCGCCGATCCCGAAAAATACCGGCTGTATACCGTGCTGGCGATGTGCGGGGCGACCGCCATCTACACGATCGTGGGCGGTCTGTTGGCCGTCGTGTGGACCGAGTCGTTGCAAACCATCATTCTGCTGGCCGGGGCCGCGTGCATCACCTACATCGGGTTGGATCGGCTCGGAGGGTGGTCCGCTTTGCAGGAAGCCGTCCATCCGGTGAATCTGAGCATTCTGCGATCGCAAACCGACCCGACCGGTATCACGTGGTACGCCGTCTTCCTCGGATATCCGGTGTTGGGGATCTGGTATTGGTGTACCGATCAAACGATCGTGCAACGTGTGTTGGGTGCCAAAGACGAGCATCACGCCCGCATGGGACCGCTGTTCGCCGGTTTCCTGAAAGTGTTGCCCGTTTTCTTGTTCGTGTTACCCGGGGTGATCTGCCTGGCGCTGGTGAATTCGGGAAAGATGCCGGAACTTCCCACCGGCCCCGACGGCACCCCGATCACCAAGCAAACCTACACACACATGATCACGACCTTGTTGGGGCCGGGATTCCGAGGGGTCGTGATTGCCGCACTGCTGGCCGCCTTGATGAGTACCGTGTCGGGGGCGTTGAATTCGATTGCGACCCTGTTCAGTTACGACATCTATCGCCGTTGGTCGGGTGAAGAAGACGACCGCAAGCTCGTGCGCATCGGGCGAGTGGCGACCTTCGTCGCCATGTGCATCGCCATCGCGTGGACGATGGCCCTAAGTCGGCAGGATACGACCTTGTACCAAGCCCTGGTCGATGTGTTCCCCGTCGTGGCTCCGCCGACGGCCGTCGTGTTCGTCTGGGGCGTCTTCTGGAAGCGAACGTCGTCGAAGGCGGCGTTGTCCGTGCTCATCGGCGGTCCGGTCTTGGGCATCATCGTGTACGTGTTGACGGTCTACAAGATTTTGACGCTCAACAGCCTGTTCATGGCGTTCGTGTTGTTCGTGATCGAGTCGATCGGGATCGTCATTTTGTCCCTCTTGATGCCGCAACAGCTTTCGGAAGAAGCCGAAAAACTGGTGTGGAAAAGCCCGTGGGAGCCGCTCAAGCCGACCGAGGGCGCCCATTACCTGCTCGACTACCGCGTGTTTGCCGCACTGCTGTTGATTGTGATGATCGGCTTGTACGTGGCGTTTACCGATCTCACCCCGTACTACCCGGTGGCGGCGAAATTGACGCTCGAGGGCAAGCCGGTGACCGGTGCGGCGGTCACACTCGAAACCGACGATCCGCGCTACCGCGATACGTTGATCACCGACTTGGAAGGGAAGGTGATCTTCGGGACCGAGTTCCGCGCCGGGGGTGTTCCGGCGGGAACGAAGGTCCGCTTGCGGCTGGAACCGGCTCGCGACTATCTGGCCGTCCTCGAAACGGCGCCTGCCGACAATGGGAACGCTGAAGGAAAGGCGGAACCGGTGTGGAAGATCGCCTTGGCCGTGCCGGCAGGGGCCGAGATGACCGTCGAAGACGTCTCCGACGGTGAAGCCGCGACCGGCCAAGAGGCCGCCGGGAAGAAAATCCGCGTTACGCTCACTTCGGGCGAGGTATCGAAGTCGATCGTGCTCGATGCCGACACCGAATATCGGCTGATCCATGCGACCGACGTGCCCGCGGTCTATCGAACGGACGATTCTCCGCTGGTGATCGAAGTCGAACCCGACGTGAGTAAGGTCTACTCGCTGGAATTGGCGGCTTCGGAAGAGCCCGGCGAACCGGCCGCGAACGAGTCCTCTGCCGAGGAAGACGCTTCCTCGGGCGAGGGGTGAACTTCGCGGTTCGACGCAAATAGCAGCAGACGATACGCAACGGGCTTGTTGCCGCATCGACCGGCAACAGGCCTGTTGTCGTGAAAGGACAATCGGCTCGACTTGCCGGGGACCGATCCGCTATCTTGGTGAAGGACTCGGGGCCGCGCGGCAGCGCGATGCCGTTTTGGGGCGGGTAAGCGAATCGTTCGCGAATATCGAAGAGGAGGCACGTCATGGACCGCCGGTGTTTACTGGGGATGTTCGCTTTGCTCATCGCGGTCGGGATGCTCGGTTGCGGTGAAACCCGTTACGACCAGACGGCGACGGCTCCCCCGGAATCGTCCGCCGCGGAAAAGCAACCGGTGGCCCCGACCGAACCGCTGGTCGTCAACACGAACGCCGAAGGGGAATAC
>CAYVVR010000326.1:0-5098 GCA_964454655.1 uncultured Planctomycetaceae bacterium
ATTTGTTCTCAAGGCGTCGGCTCAAACGGCTGTTGACCGAATACTCGGGAACGTTCAAGCCGTAGGTTCGCTGGAGGACGTCGTTGGCTCTCGCCCAGTTGTTCGGAACGCCGTAGCCTAGGTCGCGAGACGGAGCGATCGGCAGACAAGCCAGTACCGCGGCCGACGCGATCTTTTCGTACTTCGGAGAACCGGGACGAACCAGAAAGGTCAGGCCGCCTTCGACGGGGCCGTAGTCGGGACTGGTCGGATCCAAGATCGGGTACACCTGATCGGAGGCTTGCGGATCGAGAACGTAAGAGCTGATCCGGTTTTCCAGTTCACCGCTGGATTCCAATCGTGCAGGGATCCACACGACGGCACTGCGGGCGGCGGCAAAGGCTGCGTAATGGACGACCACCGTCCCGATCATCAACTGGCTCACCTGCACGATGAACAGGATGAGCATCACGAAAATCGGTAGCGTGAGCACGAAGCTCAAGCTTTGCACGGCACCGCGCTGATCGGCGTGAAGGGTCGCCAGCGCGTCGCGACGAAATCGGGCACGGCTGACGTAGACGAGGAACCGGGCTGCCGCCAAGGCGGACGCCAGCCACAGAAACCACGGGAAACAAGCTGTCAGCAAGGCTTGTCCCATTTTTTGTCGCCTCTTCTCAACAGGTCGACGGCCTTCGTCCGCGTAACACTCCGCTCCGGCGGGGCGGCATTTTGCGGTTCGTCAGCCGATCAACCAGGCATCCAAACGCCAATGCACGATGACGACACCAGCCAGCGCCGTCGGGGCCAGAAACAGCGGCGGCTGGAGCATGGCCCGTTCTTCGTCGGTCAGTCGATCGAATCGCCCAAGGCGTAACGACCAAAACACGTGTCGAACGACCTGGCGGACGAGTCGCCAAGCCCCGACACGCCATACGAGCACAATCAAGGCTAAGCACGCACCGAGGACGAATGCCCAAAGCATCGCCTCGATGCCGCGTTCCGGACCCATGAACGCACCGATCATGGCGATCAGTTTGACGTCCCCTCCCCCGATGGGGAAAAAGACGAAACACACGACCATGATCAGGCCGCATATCAACCAGCCGGACAACCCGGCTCCCAGGCCGATCCACCCTAGCTCACGGAGAAGGCTTTCATCGACGAGTTGTAACTTCAACGCCAAGGTGCCCAGGCCGTTCAACAACAAGCCGAGCGCCATGCCCGGATAGGTCGTCCAGTTGTATATGTGCTGTCCGCGCACGTCGGTATACGTGGCCACGGCCAGCAGCACGAGTAAGACCGAGAACGTGAGCATTGCCGGCGGCAGATCACTGCACGGCGTTGCTGCGCTCGGCTTCCAGATCTTGCAAGCCCTGGTTGAAGTAACCTTTGATGCGGGGCCAACCTACCCGCAACAAGAAAATGAGGATGGGAAGCGCGATGACGCCGATGATGAGAATCGTTTCCAGGCTCATCGCCCCTCGCTCATCCTGGTGGATTCGTTTGAGCAACGATCGAAAACTGGCTTTTTGCATGACCTCGTTCCTTGCCTCGAAGAAACCGACTTCTCTGTTACCGAAACGATCACCGCGGGCGGACCGCTCGGATCGTGTCGTCCGCAAGTTCTTTAACTCGCCGGATGGCGATTCCGTTTCGGTTTCCTCCTTCCGTCACATGAACGGCCACGAAACGACCGAGTAAACCAAATCGTACGCCAACCGGATGATCCGCGGTCCCGCCCACAGGGCGAAAGCCGCCATGGGGAAAATGACACCCAGCAGCAACACGTAGTCCAACGACGCGACGGCACCGCGCCGCTTGGGGGATGATCGTGTTTTCTTGCCGCAAGACCTTGCCATTTCCACTGTTATTCTATCAATCGGACGATCGGACTCACAACGTTTTTCTCTCTCAAAAGAGAATCCCTACTCTTCCCAAATGTCCTTGGTTAGCTTGATTTCGTCGGCTAGCCCCATCTGATGAGGGGTGCTTGCAAAGCTGGGTTTTTCTCCGGTGAAGGTCAACTCGGCGATCACGTTCCCTTCGGGAGTCCGCCCTTTGTGGCGTGATACGAACAAATCCCGAACGACGTACTGATTGCTTTCGTCGAGTCCGGCCGTTTCGGAGATACGAGTGACTTTTCGGGAACCGTCTTCGGTGAACCGGGCGATTTGCACGACCACATGAATGGCCGACGCCACTTGGGCCCGGGCCACGTAGACGGGGATCTCGACGTCCGACATCAAGGACAGCGTTTCGAGCCGAATCAACGCATCGCGGGGCGAGCTTGCATGAATCGTCGACAAGCTTCCCGAGTGGCCGCTGAGCATCGACTGGATCATGTCGAGGGCTTCGCCGCCCCGAACCTCGCCCACGATGATGCGGTCCGGACGCATTCGCAACGAGTTGACGAATAGCTGCCGGATTCCCATTCCGCCGCGTCCCAAGGCGTCGGCATGACGTGCCTCGAGGTAAACCGTGTGCGGTTGGACCAATCGCAACTCCGAGGTGTCTTCGATGACGACGATCCGTTCCGAATCGGGAATGGCACGCGACAGCGCCCCTAACAGCACCGTCTTCCCCGTGCCTGTGCCACCGGCGATCAAGATGTTTTTGCGCAGTTTCACGCAGATCTCGAGAAATTCTCTCGCCTGATGAGAAAGACTGCCGAAGCCGACGAGATCTTCCAGCGTGAGTGCTTCGCGGGTGAACTTACGGATCGTCAAACAAGGACCGATCCGGGAGCTGGGTGGAATGATCGCGTGAACACGGGAGCCGTCGGGCAGCCGGGCGTCCAAGGCCGGGTGTTGTTCGTCGATTTCGCGTCCGACCCACTGCGCGACGTTGTTGATCGCCGACAATAGCGTGTCTTCATCGGCAAACCTGGCCGGGGTTTTCTCCAGCTTGCCTTTGCGCTCGATATAGACCTCGTGCGGACCGTTGACCATGATCTCGGTGACCGAGTCGTCGTCGAGATACGGCAAAATCGGATCGAGGAAATAGCGAACGCTCGCTTGAAAGATGGCTTGCCGCGACATAACCGCTGTTCCGAATTCGGTCACGCAACGAAGGAAAAGGCCTCTTCGGGCGTGGGCGTGCCCACGGGCGTCATGATACGTTCCCGCGGGCATCCAGGCAACGTTTGTCCTCGACGAACTCGGAAATGTTCTGCCGACTAAGGATGGTGGTGGTCGGCGTGCTCGTAATGTTCTCTGAGCAGATCCCGACCGAAGTCGTCGGCGAAGCTGCGCCATACCGTATGGATGTGATTCGCCTTGTTTTGGGTGTTGTCGTATTCGAAGGCGTAATCGGGCGTTTGGATTCGCCAATAATGGCCCTGCCCCGGTTCCATGCCGCCCGCCCAGGCGAAATACGAACCTCGGCCGGGGATGAGCGACGATCGCCGTTCCAATTGGGCGACGATCGGCCGGCGATATTTTCGGGTGAACTGGGCCGCCAGCCGTCGAAGCAAGGCCTGTTGTTGAGCGTCCAGGTCTTCGAATGCGATGCCTTGCGGTGGATGGAATCGATCTTTGGCGACCTGCGTGTCGGCTGCCGTGACGATGTCGCGAGGTGCGGCGTCGGCGATGATTGCCTTTTTTCGTTGGGCGGGAGTCAACGATCGGACCAAGCGGCGCGCGAGCGCTTGTTCCTCGTGGAGAACGTCGAGCCCTTGGTGAGGGCCTTCGGGCACGATCGCAGGATTCGAGCCGAAGAAAGACGGTGTCGTCGAAAAATGGGTGCCGTCGACGAGCGTGATATTGATCGACAGATGATGTCCTTCGAACGACCAGCCCCAGGTGGCTTTCGTCCCCGGTGTGCCGAAGACGGCAATGTGGTACGCGCCCGAATCGCGTGCGGGATTGCCGTTTTCGAGGTCTCGCAACACGGTTTCGAGGGCTTGAATCGTGGAAGCCTGAAGGATTCCGTGATGGCTGAGCGTCGTGCCGAGAACAGCCTGTACGAGCGCCCGCTGATCGTCGCGCAGGTCTTTCATCGCGATTCCCGCCCTGCCGCCTCGGGAAGCCATCATCGACGTCGGAAAATAGTGCCACGCGGTTCTCGCTTCGGCTTCGAAGGGAAACTGCGCTTCGGTACGTTGTGATTCGTCGAGGGAGGCCAGGAAGCGGGATGCGGCTGTTGCGATCTCTTCGGCAGCGATCTGCTCCATTTTGGAGGATGCCGCAGACTCGGCGAGATCGGCCGCCGATGCCGGACCGGCGACCGGCCCGATAAGGAAGACGGCGAAAAGGACGAGAAGTACGGCAGTCGGACAGCACCGGCGCGCGAAACGCGGGGCGTGTCGGGCTACTTGGGAGGCGGCGGGAGATGAGGGAAAAAACGAGCGGGCGCGTGGGCGATCCATGACGTCCTCGGGGCTAAAAGGGAAGCGGCAGCGAGTATGGCTGTTTTTGCCAAGAAAGGCTGGTAATTTTATGGCGGTGGGGATATGAGGAAACCCCGCTGCTGGAACATCCCCCTTGATGTAGGGGGGGCGGCAGGGGAACGAATGGGCTGCGGGCAAAAATTGACCGGTTCACCCGGCCTTGTCAGGACGCCATTTCTTGCTATCTTTAGCGATATCCTTTGCCTTCCCTTTTGCGAGGGAGGGGCGACGAGAATTCGTTGCCAGCGTAGCTCAGTCGGTAGAGCACCGCTTTCGTAAAGCGGAAGTCGTGGGTTCGAGTCCCACCGCTGGCTTTTAACTTCTTGTTGCGAAGTGATTTGAGTCGATCCACGTCGACCAAGGGATTCGGCAAGAGCACCCGAAAACCGCTGTGCGTCGACGGATAAGCATCCGGTGAACCTACCCGAGGACGAGGGCGATACGCCGAGAAACCTCGGATATCCACGCGATGCCTCTCCGCTCGAATCGACTGGCTGAACGGCGACACATCCCATTGAAAGACGATTTTCATTGGGGGAAACGGTCGCGTTTGGTACGGGATTTCCGGCAGGTAGGCAGTCGATTCTTCTCGGTTGGTTCTCCATCGATATCGTTTTCGGCCGAAGCGGCGCGGTCGTGCGCCGAGAACGTGAACCATTCCGATTCTAACGACTTACAAACTGGCGATACGGGCCGCATCCGAGACGTTTGCGGATTGCTCCCGTGCCGGCA
>CAYVVR010000327.1:0-5093 GCA_964454655.1 uncultured Planctomycetaceae bacterium
CTCATAACACCTGGTACAAAAAACGGGAGCAAGCCACTCTTGCTCGAGGGCGTTCGGCAGAACGTCGCGGCCGACTCCCCCCGGGGGTTGCAATCGGCCCACAGTTTGTTAAATAATTGAGAGTGTCGTGGGAAGGCACTCCCGGCATTTCGGGGTAGGTTTCCCGCGTATCAATTGCCCTGGTGGCGGAATTGGCAGACGCGCATGGCTCAGGACCATGTGGGGGCAACCCCATAGAGGTTCGACTCCTCTCCAGGGCACTCGTTCGGCCCGGCAGCACGCCGGGCCGTTTTCGTTTCTCGCTCACCGTCTTCGTCGCTCTCCCTCAAGACGACCAATTCCCCCCTCGAAAGCCGCATTCGTCGTTGCGTTCGCCGAGGCGGCGGTTCACAATCGAGCGCACGATCCACCGTTCACGGGCTTATGCTTTGCGATTCTTTTCCCCCATTCAGCCGAGGAACCATATCGTGAAATGGTTGCATCTTGCGTGGTCGGTCTTGGTCATCGCAGCCGCACTAGGGCAAGCAAATGCCGCAGACCGCCCGAACATCCTCGTCATTCTGAGCGACGATCAGGGGTGGGCCGATATCGGCTATCACAATCCGAAGGTGTATACCCCGAATCTCGATCGGTTAGCAACGGCCGGCGTTCGCTTCACCCGACACTACGTAATGCCCCAGTGCACGCCGACCCGCGTGGCCTTGTTCACCGGACGTTATCCCGGTCGGTTCGGCATCACCGGCCTTCAAGCGACGAACGACCCCGTTCTTCCGTACGGGACGGTCACACTCGCATCGCTATTGAAAGCCCACGGCTACGAAACCTACCTGGTGGGCAAATGGCACATGGGTTCGGCGTTCGAATACGGTCCGAATCATTACGGTTTCGACCATTCGTACGGGGCGCTGGCCGGCGCCGTCGGTGCTTACGATCATCGGTACCGGCCGGGCAATCCCTTCGAAATCACGTGGCATCGCGATTTACGGATCATCCCCGGCTACGAGAACGGAACGCACGTGACCGACTTGCTCGCCGCCGAAGCGGTACGCGTGATCAAGGCACGGCACGACAAGCCGTTCTTCCTTTACCTGCCGTTTTTCGCGCCTCATACGCCGCTCGACGAGCGAGGCCCCTTCGTCGATACGCCCACGCAACGCGATCCGGAACATCCCGACCGCTGGTTGAACGAAGACGCCATTCCCTGGTTCCACGATCCGGCCGGAAAAATCCAACAAGAGAAAGATCCCGAACGACGGCTGTTGTTGGCTGTCGTGTATCATCTCGACGATGCGATCGGGCGCGTCGTTCGCGCCTTGGAAGAAACCGGGCAGCGAGAAAACACGGTCATCTTCTTTTCGTCCGACAATGGACCGCAGCACTCGTGGAACGGCAACGCCTACCCCGACGACCTGAAATTGACCGACTTCAATCAGCCGATTCCGTTTCGTGGGGTGAAATGCGACGTGTACGAAGGCGGCGTCCGCGTCCCCGGCTTCATCAACTGGCCGGGAAAAATTCCTCCCCGCGCCATCGACACGCCGGTGCACATCGTCGATTGGCTTCCGACGATCGCCTCGATCGCAGGCGCCGAGCTTCCTGTTTTGACCGATCAACCGGCATTCGACGGAATCGACCTCTCACCGATCGTCTTCGGTCAGACCGACACGCTACCGGAGCGGGAAATCTACCTCGTTCACCGCACACCGCCCGACAAGTGGGCCCTGCGCTGCGGCGATTGGAAAATCGTCTGCTACACCCGCAAGCAACCGGCCGTCGACGACTGGGAGTTGTACAACCTGGCGGACGATCCGAAAGAATCGCGAAACGTCGCGTCCGCACATCCCGACGTCGTCGCCGCGTTGCATGAGCTGTTCGTACGTCATCGCGCGAAAGACAAGACTGGCCGAAACATACCGTCCCCCTAGACGCCGACTCGGTTCGCGAAGATCCGTCCTGACGGCTGCTTTTCGCTCACCCGCGGAAAGCGGCGCCGATTCTGAGTCGCCCCCTTGTTGCGTCGATCCGGCGTTTGCCGATCAACGCGGGCCAAGACACCGCACGGTCCCGTCTTTCAAGGCCACGAACAAACGCCCTTCGGCGATCGCCATGCCATCCCACACGATATCGGCGTCGAGGGCATAATCGGCGACGGGTTTTCCGTCGGCGGCCGAGACCACGACCAATCGGCTGCCGAGCTCACCCGCGTATGCTGCGGCGTAGGTCTTTGCCGAATGATCGCGGAATTTCATCGGCTCGCCGGCGACGAAAACGAGCGTCGGCGTCGCGACCAACGCTTTGCCCGTGACGGGAATGTTCTGCTCCCACACGGTGTTTCCCTGAGGCAGAACGGTCGCCCGAAACTTCCGTATCGCTTTCGCGCGACCGGCACCGCCTCCGCTTTCCCGGCCGCGACCAGGCTGTTTTGCTGCGGCCGTTACCGTCTGCGACGCCCGCAACAGGTAGCCGTTCACGCGTGGATCGAAATAGGAATGATTCGCATAAATCGGAAAGCCGAACACCTCGTAACGCACGGTTCCGTCGGCTGCCAGAATGTCGCCGGCGTTTCGTTTGACGATGCCGTCGGCAAAGCACCACGCCGTGCGATGTTGCGGCTGTCCGTCGAGAAAGTTACTGGTGGGCACGATGTGAGGGGCCGGCTCGGTCTCGTTCAAGTCGAGGTCGAACGCCTTGTGCCGCAAATAGAGTTTCGTGCCGTCGGTCACCATGACGTCATTCTTGAAGCCGGCATCGCCGCCGATGGGAAATCCCGTTTCGGGGCTGAACGGGCCGTAGTATTGGCGACTGTTTCGCAGCTCGCCGGTAGTCGGATCCAACGCGTACAGGAAAATCCCGCCGTCCAGGTATGAGCTGCGTCCTGCGGCAAAATAGAGCGTGTCGTTCACGACGACGACACTTCCCGGCACCGGCCACGCCGATTCCAACCGGCTGTACGCCCCGATCAGTCGGTCGGGTAGGTCTTTGAAACGCCAGCACAATGCACCGTCGGCCGCCCGCACACAATACACCCAACCGTCTCGACTCCCGAACAACACGGTGCCGCGGTAATACGTGGGCGGTGAATCGATGCGTCCACCGGCGGTGAAGTGCCACAGAATGGTTCCGTCGGTCGCGTCGAGGGCATACAGCGTGTCGCTATCGACGCTTGCCGAGAACACCTTACCGGCGGCCACACTGATCGCACTCGGCCGCGTAGGCAACTTGACCGCCCATTTTTTTTTATTTTTCGCTGCAATCTCGGCATCGGTAATTCCGCTGCGGAAACCGTCGTGCCGATAGGTGGGCCAATCGTCGGCCTCGGCGGGTGTCGGCTCGGCAACCCGGCCGTACGCGGGGCCTTTTTCCAACCGCGGTTTGCGCTCGACCGGAATCGGCTGATCCGACCGTTCGAGTCTCGGCACCGAGGCATACGCGTTCATCCCCTGAATCATGGCGCCCATGCTGCACTGGCATGAGAACGGCGTCGAATACACCAAGCCGTTGGCGGGCAACACGCCTGTTCCGCAACCGCCGCGGGTCCAATGGTTGGGAAGTTCGTTGCCGGTTTCGAGTTCGAGGAAATCGGCACCGCCGGTCTTGCTGTTGATGAAATAGCGTTCGGTGATGAAGTTTCGATAGCAACGATCGTGCCCCATCGGGCCGGTCATCTTTTGGACGATTCGTTTGAGGAGACGCCCCGTCTCGGCGTCGTATTGAGTGGGATGTTCCCCGCCGACCCATACCGTCCCGTCGATGAAAAACACGTCGGAAGACGACTCGTAATTGCCTCGTGCCGGGGCCTCCCACAACAATCGCCCGTCGTCGAGCGAGTAAACACGCAGCGTATTGTCGGCGTACGAGGTCACGCTCGCGTTCGGTTTTCCTTCGACGGAAAAGACTTTGCCGTCGGCGATCAACACGGTATTAGGCAAGGTGCCCGGCGTGAGCGAATCGTGTCCCACGGGATTCGCAATCGGCTTGCGCACACTCCAAACGGGTTCGCCGGTCTCGGCATCGACGCAAAACAGTCCCTGAGAAGTCTGGTAAACGGCTCGATTCCCTTGCACGCAAAACGAAGCGGCCGTGTATTTGACGAGCGTGTCGGTCTGCCACAATGTTTCGCCGGTAGCGGGATCCAATGCGACGATCCGACTCGTCGGTTTTTCCTTGTCCGGGATCTGCGGCGCGTACCCGTCGGGAAAACCGGCGCCGTAGAACGGCCCGTCGGGGATCACCCCCGGCACGAACGGCTTTCCTTTCAATTTCACGATGTTGTAAGCGGCACTCGGAAACCGCTCGCCGACGTTGAGATACAGGACGCCGTCGGCATAGGCCACCTCTTGGACGGGCTTCGGCTCGTCGTATGTTTTCAGCAACCGCCCGGTTGCCGCATCGAGCACCGAAAGCGGTCCTTCGAGCTCCAGCGTCACGTAGAGCTTGTCGCCGACGACGGCCATCCGCCGCTGTTGTTGCGTCGGCTGGCACTTGATGTACATGGTGATCGATTCCCAGCGGGGAATCGGCCGCGTCCACAACCGCTTTCCATTGAACGCATCGCGACAGACGATCTGAAACCGAGCCGGCAAGAAGGGATTGTCGGGCGGCGCGGCATCTTCAATCGAGAACAAGCGTCCCCCGGCGGTCACCACGCTCGCCAGCGTCGGCGCTCCCATGTGCGAGCGGCACCAGACCGGCATATCGGTCCATTGCAATCGGCGCGGAGGTCCCGCCTTGCGGTCGCGTGCAACGGCGTTGTTGTCGGCCTTGTTCAAGTACTGCGGCCAGTCGTCGATGGCCTCAGGCCACGGCTTGACGACCTTTTGCCCGCCGAGCATCAACACGCCCAAAGGTGTCAGCACGCGCATCGCCTCATCGCGGGAAACGCCCCCCAGCGAATCGGCGACGATCAGGTTCACCATGTCGTCGGCATAGGGCAAATGCACCCCGTCGAACCAGTCGACGGTGACCGGCCCGTATGTGCCCTGCTTCTGAAGCAACTCGCGGGCGGCCGCAACGTTCACCCGGTCGGCATCTAGGCCGTGCACGAGAAAACGGTCATCGAGACGCAACGCAGCGGTCCGGGATCCGTCGCCGCA
>CAYVVR010000328.1:0-5093 GCA_964454655.1 uncultured Planctomycetaceae bacterium
CCCTCGAGGCGGGCCACGTCAGCATGTTGACGCGTCGGATGGCCGAAGGGGCGGTCCTCGAACCGAAATTGATCGCCGAAACCGCCGAGGCCGGCGACGAGCTTTCCCGTCGGTTGATCTTCGAAACCGCCGAATATCTGGGAATCGGCATCGTCAACCTCATGCACACGATCGACCCCGATGCCATTCTCATCGGCGGGGCGATGACTTTCGGCGGAAAGGGAACTCGCTTGGGTGAGTTGTTCCTTCAGCGGGTACGCGAAGAGGTGTTCTTGCGGGCTTATCCCGCGGTCGGCGACAACACGGCCATCGAGTTCGCCACGCTCGGCGGGGCGGCCGGGTTCATCGGCGCCGCCGGGATTGCGAGACTCGACGCCCGCAAGAAAGCCCGTGGGTGATTGTCTTGCCGATCGATGGAGATTGTCGGGCACGGCGGCCGCGAGCGAGTTCCGGAACGCAAGCCGGGATGAACGTGAACCTTCGAAGGAGGACGCGCCGTGACCGCCGTCATTCGACCGATTCCGCTGGCACGCTCCGTCGCGCCGTTTTACGTGGGGATCGACCTCGGAGGAACCAATACGAAGATCGGGCTGGTCGACGATTTGGGCCGTCCGATCTTTCGTGCAGAATCGATTCCGACCTCGGTGGAAGACGGGCCCGAGGCCGCGATCGAACGGATCGCCGCAGCGGTTCTGCAAATGATCGACCGCTCGCAGCTTCAGCCGAACGAGGTGGCGCGGGTCGGTTTGGGATGCGCCGGGATCCTCGACTTGCACGCGGGCGTGATGGTCAACCCTACGAACTTTCCCGGCTGGGGCGGATTCCCGATCCGCGACGCCTTGGCCGAACGTTGCGGTATGCCCGTGGTGATGGCCAACGATGCTTCGGCGGCTGCTTTTGGGGAACTTTGGATTGGTTCGGGGCGTGGATTTCGCAGCTTGGTGTTGCTGACGCTCGGGACGGGCGTCGGATGCGGTGTGATCCTGGGCGATCTGATCATTGAAGGTGAACACGGTCACGGGACCGAATGCGGCCACATTCTCATCGACCCCGCCGAAGATGCCCGCCTCTGTTCGTGCGGCAAGACGGGGCATCTCGAAGCCTACGCGGGCGGGTATGCCGTGATCCAACGCACGCGCGAACGAATCGAGGCGAACCCGGCCACTTCGCTCAAGGGCCGCATCGATGCCGGAGAAGATCTGACGCCGCTGATGGTCGCCGAGGAAGCCGAAAAGGGAGACGCCCTCGCCCGCGAAATCGTCATGGAAACCGCCCGCTACCTCGGCCTGGGCATCGTCACGTTGCTTCACACCTTCGATCCCTCGGGCGTGTTGATCGGCGGCGCGATGACCTTCGGCGGGAATTCATCCCCCTTGGGGCAAGCGTTCTTGAGTCGCATTCGCGAGGAAGTCGCCGCGCGTGCCTTCCCCGTGCTGGCCGAGAAGGTCAAAATCCGGTTCGCCGCTTTGGGGAACGACGCCGGTTTCATCGGCGCGGCAGGCATTGCACGGCTCGAACACCGCAAGGAACGCTAAATCGACACGGCGGAGAATACCTTATTCGGGGGGCTTCGGCGAATTCCGCGCAATGCGGAATGCCGCCGAGCGAATGGCATCTTGACGAAGGGAGGTCGACTCGCGGTCCTCGCCTGCGCGCGGCGCCATCGCGGCCGCCGTTTCAGTCCTCTTTGTGTGCCACCAGAGAGGGGTGTGCGGTGTTTGACGGTCTGTTCGTGGCGGCTCTATAATGCGCCGGGTTTGCGTGCCGTCGAGGGCCGATTCTTGCGCCGACGACCTCGTGAGAAGTCGATTTTTATCGGTCGAACGAAAGGAATTGCGGTCATGCCGGCATTGTTTCCGGTTCTTCCGCGGAAATGGGGGAGTTGGTTCACCGTCGTCGCACTGGCGGGGGTGATCTCGGTATTGTCCTCCGGCATGCTTGAAGCCCAAGACGCGTCGGGCGAGCCGTCCGACGCGAAACGCACCGCGACGACCGGCGAAGTCGAGAGCGACGCGAACGCGATCTCGGGTCGGGTATTGCGAATCGGGCTGCCGATCACCGGGCCCGTCACGGCGCGAATCAAGCAGCACGTCGGCGATCTGGTGCAACAGGCGGCCGACCGCGACGAGCAGTTGGTGTTCATCCTCGAATTCGAGGTTCCGCCCGACGAAGAAGAATACGCGATTCGCAGCGAGTTCGGGGCGTGCTACGATCTGGCCGAGTTCCTGACCGGTCCGGCGATGGCGAAACACACGACCGTTGCGTACATTCCGCAACCGGTGGCCGGGCACGCCGTGCTGGTCGCCTTGGCGTGTGATCGAATCGTCATGGGGCCCGAAGGCGAACTCGGCGCGGCAGGGATCGCCGAATCGCGAATCTCGCCGCCGATGGTCAGCGCGTATCGACACATGGCGCAACGGCGCCGCACCATTCCCGAGGAAGTCGCCGTCGGAATGCTCGATCCGGCGAAGTCGGTCTTGATCGTCGAAACCGACACCGAGCGTCGCTTCGTGACGCCCGAACAACTCGAACGGCTGCGGCAAGAGCGGACGATCCGCGGTGAGCCGAAGGTGCTGTTCTCGGAAAACGAACTCGGTCGACTCGCCGCCCGCGAGGCACGAGAACTCGACTTCATCGACGCCTTGGCCGACGACATGACCGAGGTCTTGCGGTTGCTCGAGATTCCGCCCGACCGCGTGGAACAGATCGACTTGCTCGGCGAACGATGGCGGCCCGTGCTGATCGAGATCAAAGGACCGATTCGCGCCAACGCCGTCGATCGAGCGATTCGGTTGGTGCAAGACGCGATTCGTCGCGACGATGCGAACTTCGTGTGCGTGCGGATCGACAGCCCGGGCGGTTCGCCCGCCGATTCTCTGCGATTGGCGACCTACTTGAGCCAAGACTTGGCGGCCGATCGCGTGCGGACGGTCGCCTACATCCCCAGCAAGGCGCTGGCCGATGCGGCGTTGATCGCCGCCGCCTGCGATCACGTGATCATGAAGGAAGGGGCCGTGTTGGGCGGCGAAGGCGACGTCGTCCTCACCGATCGCGACATCACGTCGATCGTGTCGACGCTGAAGGACGTCATCGTCGAGCGGACGCATCGCTCGTGGTCGCTGACCGCGGCGATGTTCGATCCGAACTTGGAAGTCGTCAAGTACAATCGCAAAGGAAATGCGAACTACGTTGACTACTTTTGTAAAGAAGAACTGGCTTCATTGCCGGATACGGAAAACTGGGAGCCGGGCGAAGTCGTCCATCCGCCGGGCGAGGTCCTTCAAGTCGAGGCCGATCGAGCTCGAGAATTGGGGCTTGCCCGCGAGATCGTTTCGGGATTTGCCGAGTTGAGGCATCTCTACGGCTTAGACGACGATCCGACCCTTTTGGAACCCACGTGGGCCGACGTGTTGATCGAGGCGTTGGCCTCGCCGTACGTGGCGGTATTTCTGTTGATCTTCGGCGTCGTCGGGCTGATGATCGAATTGCAAACGCCGGGCGTGGGCGTGGGCGGTTTTTTGGCGGCCACCTGTTTCGTGCTGTTTTTCTGGAGTCGTTTTTTGGGCCAGACCGCCGGTTGGCTCGAAGTTTCGTTGTTCGTGTTGGGGATCGTTTGCTTGCTGTTGGAGTTCTTCGTGATTCCGGGATTCGGAATCTTCGGACTCGGCGGCGGATTGCTCGTGTTGGCCTCGCTGATTTTGGCGGGCCAGACGTTCGTCATTCCTCGCAACAGCTACCAATTGCAGCAGTTTCAGAATTCGCTGTACGTGCTGGCCGGAGCGGGGATCGGCATCGTCGCGGCGATTTGGGCGCTCAACAAGTGGTTGCCCGGCATTCCTGTTTTGGGACGCATCGTGTTGCAACCGCCGTCGAAAGAGGAACAAGAAGAGTTCCAACAACGCCGACGATTGTCGACGATCGACGAATCTTGGATCGGAAAACGCGGCAAAGTGACCGCCGCGTTGATGCCCAGCGGCAAGGCCCGCATCGACGGTCGCCTGATCGACGTGATCGCCGAAGATTACGAAAGCATCGATCCGCCGACCGAAGTGGAAATCACCGAGGTGCGCGGCAACCGCGTGTTCGTGCGGCCCGTGCGCAAATGATCGACGACGAAGGAACGAGTGAAACGGGCGGCGGTCGTGTCCCGTACGCGATACCGAGGTCATGCAAGCATGGATACGTGGATCTGGCCGGTGTTGATGGTTTTCGTCGGGCTGGCTTTGGCCATCCTCGAGCTGTTCTTCGTGTCGCACGGCATCTTGAGCGTGTTGGCCGTGCTGTCGCTGATCACGGCCGTCGTGATGGGATTCATGTATTCGACCCTATTGGGCGAAATCTTGCTGACCGTTTCGATGCTGGGGATCCCGGGCTTCGTCGTCTTGGCGATTTACATTTGGCCGCGGACGCCGATCGGGCGCCGCGTCTTGCTGCCGGAGGTTTCCGAGGAGACCGTTTTGCCCGACAACCCGCAACTGAAGGCCCTCCAATCGCTCGTCGGCGAGGTGGGACTGACCAAGGCATCGTTGTTGCCGTCGGGACCGGTCGAAATCAACGGACGCACGTACGACGCGCTGAGTGAAGGTTCGGCGATCGAAGCAGGCGTGCCGGTACGCGTCGTCGCCGTGCAAGGGGCCTGGATCGTCGTGCGGCCGCTGGCCGACGAAGAGGACGACGATACCGAATCGCTTGAGAACTCGGGTTCCGCCGACACGCAACGGTACGCCAAGAACTCGCCCTCGGAAGCGAATACCTCGGAGAACACCGACGCGGTAGACCTGGAGCTTCCGGACGATTTGTTCCACGACGAGCGGGAGGGAGGATGATCTTGCGACGGCACGGCCGCGGAATTTCTTGACAGTATGCAGCAAATTAGGTAAAGGGGAGGCGGCCTCGAGAGGGGATTTTGCGGCCGGAAACGCAGGGCGGCTTGATGGTAGACGCCCGATCGTGCTTCGCGGCCGTCGGTTGCGAGAGCGAGTCTCGCCCAACGAAAGAGAGTGAGATCCATGTGGATGTTCGCGCAGCAGGACGTCAAGACGATCGTCATTTTCATGGCGGTTTTCTTGGTCATCGTGGTCGGGATCGTCGTC
>CAYVVR010000329.1:0-1996 GCA_964454655.1 uncultured Planctomycetaceae bacterium
CCTCGGCCGTGTTCCTGTACGGCGTGTCGTTTCTCTACGGCGTGGCGGGCACGCTTCGCATCTCGGAAACGGCCGCGGCGTTCTCGGCGCCGTCGCAAGAGGTCGCCGTTTTCCCGTTGGGGTTCTTGGGGGTCTTGTTGATCTTCGCCGGGTTGGCGTTCAAGATCACCGCGGTGCCGTTTCAGTTTTACGCTCCTGATGTGTATCAAGGGACGACGCACGCGAATGCCGCGTTGCTGTCGGTCATCCCGAAGGCAGCCGGATTGGCCGTGCTGGTTCGCCTCTTGTTGGTCGCCGTACCGGGTTTGGAAAACTACCTTTGGCACGTGGCGATGGCCTTGTCGGTGCTCACGATGACCGTGGGAAACGTCCTCGCCTTGCGGCAGAAGAATTTGCGTCGCTTGCTGGCTTACTCGGCGATTGCCCACGCGGGCTATCTGTTGCTGGGGCTGACGGCCGCCTTGGCTTCGGTGAGTATCGGGACCGCCTCGCGGTGGGACGGTGGTGCAGCCGCACTGGTGTACCTAGCGGCCTACGTGTTCGGGACGATCGGCGTGTTCGCCGTTCCTGCGGCCTTGGAGCAGGGAGGAAGTCCCGTCGATCGTGTGACCCAATTGGCCGGTCTCGCCTGGTCGCCGTTGGCGAGCAAACGGCTTTTGGCGTGGGCGTTGGCGGTTTGCTTGTTCAGCCTGGCGGGCATTCCGCCGCTTGCCGGTTTTTGGGCGAAACTGGCCGTGCTGATGAGCGCCTTGGATACCGGCACCGCGGCCTTGGAGGGAACGCCTCAACGTTGGCTGATCGGTGTGACGGTCATCGGTGCGGTCAACGCAGCGATTGCCGCGGGCTACTATCTTCGCGTGACGGCCGTGTTGTTCTTCGGACTGGGTGAAGGGGAAACCCGTTCGGCGGAAGACAACGTGACGGCCATCTATCGCAAGCCCGGGCTTTCGGCCACTCTGGCGGCCGCTGCGTGCATGGTGATCGTGTTGGGTATGGGCCTGTCTCCGGCACGATGGTTCCGGGCGGCCGACACGGCCGTTCGAGGATTGCAAATCGAGACGCCCCAAGCATCGCAAGTCGACGATGTAGAAAACGAAACGGCGTTCTTCTGCACGCAAGGGGAACAGAAGCCCTCGGCGGGGTGAGGGACGGCGAAACACCGTGCGCTCTACAATTTCCCGACCGGGGATGGGGTCACAAATTTCGCGATAGAAAGGGGCTTTTCCTGCGAAAGACGACGTTAGAAAAGTAGCGACGGTCACCTGCCGAGAGCGTCCCGCAACTGTGCCCCGAGTAGCGGGTCAAGGTGACCGTCGCTTGCCCCAAAACGCCTTCGTAACTCGTCGATCGCTCGTTTGCCTCTTGCTCGGGCCCCGCGTGTGTCATTCGCAATAGGGGATGAACGGGCGCGGACGACACAAACTCGGGCGATCGACGTTTTCCGCCTCGAGGGAGCCACGCCCCCGACGGCGAAGTGCGTGGGGAATTCTCTGCCCCAAACGCAGTTCCGTTTACCCCCGCTTACCGGCCCGTTCGTGGCCGATCGAACCTCCGGATGATCATATATTCTATCTAATAAATTGGCCCCGAACGCGCGTTTTGTCCACAAATTTTTGGCGAACTCGCCAAATTTGTGCTCCAGCAAGGGAAGTGCGTTTGGCTTGATAGAGGGGGTGTCTCTTGCGGGGTGTAAACGCCCTCGCGACAATGGCTGTCGATCTGCGGCGGTCTTTCTTCCCGCGGAAATTTGCGAAGTGGAACCGTAACGCGAGCGATCGCATGCCTCGTCGTCGCCGACATCTTGCCGGGCTGTCGAACCTATTCGATAAAACGGCTCAGCCGATCTATGTCTTAGATGCCCAATGGCGAATCGTTTACGCAAATCGGGCTTGTCTGGAGTGGGTGGCGTGCGAAGAACCGGAGTTGCTGGGGCGGCGATGCTTGTTTCATAGCGAACTCGACTTGGAGCCAGCCGACGTGATTGCCGCCGGTTTGT
>CAYVVR010000329.1:2006-5091 GCA_964454655.1 uncultured Planctomycetaceae bacterium
CCCCCGAGGCGATGACGCGGGATGAGACCAGCGGGAACATTTCGTGTTTGCAGCAGGGCGGAAGGTTGTCGCGTCGCCGCGCCCGCTTTCTGACGATTCGCGACGGCGACGAGGTCGTCGGCTTGATCGCCTTGGTCGATTCAGACGAACAACCGGCGCCTGCACCCGCGGAACACGACACCTCGGAAACCGAAGACTGGCACGAGGTCGTCCGCACGCTGCGGCACGAGCTGCGGTTGGTTTCCGGCGTCGAGCCGATCTTGGGGCGTCATCCGGCATCGGTGCGGCTGCGTCGGCAGGTCGAAGCGGCGGCCCTCGTTGCCGAAAACGTGTTGTTGTACGGTCCGCCGGGAAGCGGTCGCCGGACGCTGGCCGCGACGATTCACTACGGAGGCAAACACGTGCCCGGCCCGTTGATACCCATCCCCTGCGCCGACATCGATGCCGACGTGCTCGATACGACGATTCAGGCGTTGGCCGCGGCGCACGCCGAGGAAAACGGTTGCGCGGCATTGCTTTTGGAAGATGTCGATGCGTTGGCGGACGACGCGCAATGGGCCCTGCACCGCTTGATCGTGCGGGAAGGATTTCCCTTTCGGCTGTTTTCGGTGGCCGCTTCGTCCCTCGCCGAGGCGGTCGAACAAGGGCAGTTTCGCGCCGAACTGGCGATGGAATTGACGACCTTGACGATTTGCGTGCCGCCGTTGGAAGAGCGGCTGGAAGATGTGCCCATCCTCGCCCAAGCGCTGCTCGAACGCTGGAACACGCAAGGCGGAAAACAGCTTTCCGGATTCTCGCCGCAAGCAAGGCAGATACTCACCACGTATCGTTGGCCGGGTGAATTTGCCGAGTTGCAATGGGCGGTCGAACAAGCGGCCGAGCGGGCGACGGGGCCGCGCGTCGAAGCCGAAGATTTGCCGCGTCGCGTGCGGTGGGCGTTCGACGATGCCGCGTCGCCGCCGATCGACCGCGAGCCCATCGATCTGCCGCAATTTCTGGCCGAGGTTGAACGCGAAGTCATCATGCGGGCGTTGCGAATCGCCAAGGGAAACAAGGCCCAAGCCGCGAGATTGTTGGGATTGAACCGACCTCGCCTGTACCGCCGCTTGGCCGAGCTGGGGATCGACGACGCCGAGGATGCGAACGGGGTTGGACGGTGATTTGTATTGTCGCCAATGCCAAGGCTGTCGGGAGTCGGGATGGAACGAAACCGTGAGCCCATGGGAACCGAGGAAAGCACGAGACGGCATCCGCTGCTGTACGGTAGCGAGCCGCCGGCGCTCGTCGTCTGCGAGACGACGGGGCGCTGGACGGCCGCTTTCCGCTCGGCGATCGCCCGCCTCGAGAAGACCGCCGACACCCGATTCGATATAATGACGTTACCCGGCCGAGAGAAGCTCGACGACGTCTTGCGGCGCCGTCCGGCTTCGGTGGTCGTCGTCGAATGGACCGCCGATGCGAAGCGGGAGTTCGTCGTCGAGCTGGCGCGTCGTCGGCGTCGATTTCCGGCTGTGTTGTGGATCGCCGTGGGTGAAGAGTTGGAGCTTTTCCACATGCCGGTTCGCGAGGCCGGGGCCCACCTGGTCGTGTTTCGGCCGTCGAATGTGCTGCCGGTCGCCCGTGCGGCTTTGCGGCATCTCGATCGTTTCGCGGCGGACGGCCTATCGTGTCGCAAGGCGATTTGGCGGCGTCTCCCGTGGCCTGCGTTTGCCGTGCGGACGGAGGTTTCCGACGCGTCGGCCGGGGAGAGCTGATTTTTCGGGCCGAACTCGATCCGGCGGATGCCCGAAACGCAACTGCCGCCGATCGGCGAGCGTCGCAAGAATTCATGTCATCAGCATAAAAAGGAAACACTCGCGATGTCCGATACGCTTACTCGCGAAAATGTCTTGCAGGCTTGTGAGGATTTTCAAGACCCCGAAACGGGACGCAGCCTGGTCAAGATGGAGCAAGTCAAAGACGTCCTCATCGACGGGAATAAGGTGAACGTGACCGTCGGCTTGACGACGTTTGCCGCTCCGCTGTGGGACGAGATCACGGCGCAATTGACCGAGCATTTGAAGTCGCGCTTGCCCCAGGCGGCGGAAGTGACCGTCGATCGCGTGATCGAAGAACGGCCTCCGGCAAAACAGGGCCAGTTGGGGGTGCAGGTGAAGTCGGTGATCGCCGTCGGGTCGGGAAAGGGCGGCGTCGGCAAGAGCACGATTGCGACGTTGTTGGCCTTCGGGCTTTCTCGTGCCGGGGCCAAGGTCGGCATGATCGATGCCGACGTCTACGGGCCGAGTGTTCCGCACATGCTGGGTTCGAGCGGCCGCCCGACGATGCACGACGGAAAAATCCAGCCGGTGGTCGTCGACGGAGTGCCCGTCATGTCGATGGGCTTCCTCGTGCCGGAAGACGAAGCGGTCATTTGGCGCGGCCCGATGCTCCACGGTGCGATCCAACAGTTTTTGGGCGATACGAATTGGGGCGAACTGGACTACCTGGTCGTCGACATGCCGCCGGGTACCGGCGACGTCGCGATCAGCTTGTCGCAGTTGATTCCCGTCTCGGGGGCGGTGGTCGTGTGCACGCCGCAAGAGGTTGCCTTGCTCGACGCCGTCAAGGCGGTGGCCATGTTCCGCAAGGTGAACATCGAGCTGTTCGGCATGGTCGAGAACATGAGCCACTTCATTTGTCCGGAATGCAACGCGCGACACGAAATCTTCGGGACCGGCGGCGCCAAGGCGAAGGCCGAACAACTGGGGGTTCCGTTCTTGGGTGAGGTTCCCTTGAACGTGAACATGCGGGTGGCCGGCGACGCGGGCAAGGTCGTTTCGTGCTTCGACGACGAGGCTTGCCGCCCGTACCTGGATAACCTGGTCAAGAACCTCGTTCGAACGATCACATCGCAACGCAAGCAAAAGCCGCCCATGCCCAGTCTCGAAGTGCTCGGTTGACGGGCGATCGCGCGAGTGCCTGCGTCGGGCGACGACGAAACCTTGTGCTTCGGCGCGATTTTGCAGTCGTTCCGCAAGCCGACTATACTCACCTCGGCCGATCGACGGTCGGGGTTTTTTCGTGGACGATTCGAACGTGGGGGACG
>CAYVVR010000330.1:0-5074 GCA_964454655.1 uncultured Planctomycetaceae bacterium
ACAACTTGCTCCGCCGCACGATCACCGTCAACTCGCCCGACTCGTCGATGACTTCGAACGGCCCCATCTTCGACGCGTTATCCTGCGCATCGGCGGGCGCGTTTCCACTCGTCCCGGACGACGAAGCCCCAAGCACGGGCCCCGGCTGGGCAACTGCCGGTTGCGGACGGGAAGGCACCGCCTGCGGCGCTTGCGGAACCAAGACGCGAGGTTGCGTTTGAATAACCGGCGGTTGCGGAAGCCGTTGGGCAGGCAACGTCGACGGGCGGCCACCGGACGGCGCCGCCGGAGCCGCCTGATTCGGTTGTTGCGCCACGCGCAACGTCGGTTGTGGTTGCGTCGAAACGAACGTGGACGGTTGCGGGACCTGAGGTTCCGACCGAGCGTCGATCGTCGCCGGCGCTACCGACGGAGTCTTCGAAGCAATCGCCTGCGCGGGCTTGTCCGGCTCGACCGGTTCGGCAATTTCGGAGGGCGCATTGGCAATCACCGAAGGCGACGCTTTCGTCGACGTTTCCGGCTCCCGTTTTTCGACCGATGCTTCGGTTTGCGATCGCGGCACGTTCGCCGAAACCTGAATTTCGCTCGGCGTCGGCTTGGGCTCCACCATTTCGGCCGCAACGGCGGGCTCGGCACGCGAAGACGCCTGCTGGAGTCGCCGTTGTGCCTCGACGAGATCGGCCAACAAGCCGTCCTCTTTCACCGGAGAATCTTGCGAGGTCGCAGGCGATTTGGAATCGGAAGCTCGGGGTACCGACGGTTCGACGGATTCCGAAACGCGTGCCGCATCACGAATATTCAACGTGATGGCCGGCGCATCTGCCTGCGGGGATGGTTCCAAGCTGTTCGCTTCGGACCGCACGACGATCGGCGTTTCCGATTTCGCTTCGCGAGGCGCCGCGTGGTCAACCGACGCGGGCACTCGGGAGGTCGGCGAGTCGGTTCGGGCGTGTGTTTCTTTCGCTGCAAACGGCGAAGCTTGCCGCTGCGTCAACCGTTCGGCAAGCGTTTGCGCAGTCGTCGGCGCACTTTTCGGCTGCCCTGCAAATCGAGAAGGTTCCGGCAATTGCAAGGGACGCGATCGCTCGACGCCAGGGCGTGCAACGGTCGGCTGGGGTTCGGGCTTCGGTGACGTGCCCGATTGTTGGGCGAAAAGAGGTTTCGAAATCGTTTCGGCTGCGGGAGCGACGACCGGTTCCGGCGAGGGCTTCGGCTCGTGTACGGCCGCCGACGGAAGCGATTCCAATGGTTCCGATTCAATCTCGACGAACCCCGGCGCATTCTCGCTCGGGGGAAGCTGCTTTGGCGAAGCGACGACGTTCGCCCGAGGTGCGGCATGTTGAGCGGGAAAGACGACTCGCGGCTTCGGGCCGGTGTACCGGGGTACCTCATGACGTCTTGCCGTCGCCAAGAACGCATCGACGACTTCTTCGACCGGCCGTACGGGCGGCTGCGACGGCACGATCGACGGTTCGACGACCTCGGCCGGTGTCGCTTTTGCCTCTTGTGGACGATCGGCCGGGCGAATCACCACCGTGGCCGGTGCATCGTTCGTTTGGGAGTGCAAGTCTTGCGGTACGTCGCCCTCCCCGATCCAAACCATGTCGGCATCGTCGGGAATCGCGGACTCGCCGACCTCGACCCGCAACCTCGGCAGATCGGACGGTTCTCCGGCGAACACCCCCGTTCCGACGACACAGATCGCCAGCATCGCCGTGATCCAGACCCGCCCGCGGTAGCTGATGACTTCCATGTCGTTCACTTCCCGTCGACAAAAACGGTCCCCTTGCGACCGATCGCATCCTTGACCGGTAGAAACGAATCGCCGTGCCGCTCGACTCGGACCGCGCGATTCGCTCAAGGGAATCTCTTGCTAGGCTCGTGGAGGCCCGTCCGAAACCGAACGGGGCGCGCATGGCGTGACCTCGCCGGACCACGCCACGGTCAAGGTATCGAAGAATTTGCCCGCACCGATTGAGAAAAATGTTCGGCTAGCGCAACTTCGGGGATCGAGAGAACCCGAAGAGTCTTTGCAAACAGCCCACTCCGCCTAGCCTGCCACACAATCCCCCCGAAGGAGCGTCCTCATAGACCATCACAATACGCCACGAATCATGGCGAGTTCGTTTCGCCGGCGGGCGGCTTCGGTTCCGAGTCGTCCTTCGCCGAAGTGTCGTTCGGCGCCTGCTCCGGTGACCGCTCGGGAGAGGGGTTGAACACGGTCGGTGACGGTGCCCGACGATTCGCCCGCTCGATCAGGGCTTTGCGATTGCCGAGAGCCTCGCGCAGTTCCGCATCGGCATTCAACAGGGCATCCCGCACGACGTCCTCGGAATCCTCATCGGGTGTCGTGATTTCGTCGAGCAATTCAAGCAGCGTCCGGATGATCGTCGTTTGGGCTTCGTCATCGGAACGCGGAGAAGCAAGGCCGCTTTCGGCCAACCGGGCCCGCGCGTCAGCGATCGCCTTGGGCGGAACGTAAGACCTTTCGGCGTCGTTGCCTGCGGCGGTGCTCGGCCGGCGGGCGTTTCCTTCCAGCGAGGCGGCCAATTGCTCGTCGGCCTCGAGAAGCATCTCACGCACCGCCCGTTTTTCCTCGGGCGATGCGTCGCTATCGTCCAGTGCCTCGAGAAGTTTCTGTACGACCGCCGAACGTACTTCGCCGCTTTGCCGGTCGGATGCGGCCGAACCACCGGTCGGCGTAGCGACCACGGGGGTTTCCGATTGGTCGGCCGGCGCGTTATCGGTGTTACCGCATCCGACACAACACAGCACACCGCAAAGAGCGGCCGCCAACGAACCGGCAAGCCATCGTCTTGAGCGAATGCGGCAACTCATGGAAACGTCCTCGAATGCGGTTCTTGCGGCAATTTCGCCGCCCGCTGTAAGGATACGAAAGCAACGCAAGACAGGCAAGAAGTTCCAGTGTTCCAACGAATCGCTCGCGATCGGAGATCACGAGTAGCGATCGAGAATTCGATCCATGATTCGCGGAAACACGCGGCTGAGAAAGACCATTCCCTGCCCCCAAATGTGGGGAATGATTTCAGCCTTACCTTTTCGGATGCCTTTGATGATCGCCTTTGCGACTCGTTCGGGGGGAACGGGCTCCGGTTCCGGCCACGGCGGCTCGACGCCTTTTTCCAGCGGACTGTCGAACAGTTCCGTCTTGGTTCGGCCCGGGCTCACGACCATCACGTCGATGCCGTGTTTTTTGAATTCCGATCGGATCGCCTCGCTGAACCCGTGCAGCGCAAACTTGCTCGCGCAGTAGTAACTGCGGTAAGGAATCCCGCGATGGCCCAACACCGAGCCGACATTCACCACGATCGGACGCTCCCCTTCTTTCAGCAAGGGAATCGCCAAATACGTCAGCTCGACCGCGGAGAAAAAGTTCAGTTCCATGACCTGCCGCAACACGGCAGGATCGGTATCTTCAAACAACCCCAAGGCCGCCATTCCGGCGTTGTTCACCAAGATATCGAGCCCGCCGAGTTCCGACTTGGCCGTATCGATCACCCGCTTGCGATCGTCGGGATTGGTCAAATCGCCGGCGCAGGGCACCACGCGACCACCTTTACCCGCCGTTTGTTCGGCGATCTCTTCAAGGCGTTCGCGGCGACGCGCGACGACGACGACATCGGCCCCGGCTTCGACGAGCAACCGGGCGGTCTCGCGGCCGATACCGCTGGAAGCCCCGGTAACGACGGCCCGTTTTCCGTTGATGGTGCGTCTGGCCATGGTTCGTCCTTCACGTTGCGGAAACATGCGAGCGCGGAACGCAGCCGGCCTCATCCGCCGGTCTTCACGCGCTGAGTGTAGCACGCCACAGCGTTTGCGACGACCCCGCCGCCATCAAACGATATCCGCCGAAGGCCGAAACGCGGCGAATTGGCGAGTTGCAACCACACCCTCATTCCGCTTCCGAGGCGGTTTCGAACGGCTCGACGTCGGCTTGGGCATCGATCGCCGTCCGACCGGGCCGTCCGTTTTGATGCCGTCGGACCTGCGCGCCCAATCTTTTTGCCTTACCGAGCCATTCCTTCGGCAACCGGCAATGGACGACGACATACGCATCGTCGTGATAATGCTTCGCTAGAACCTCGCCTCGTTCGGCCAAGAACGCCATCAACCGACCGTTGGAAATATCGCATCGGACGTCCAACTCGAGGAACTTGCCGGCCAGCATCTCCGAGGCCGCATGCGCCAGGCGGTCCAGCCCTTCACCGGTGCGTGCGCTGATCGCGATGGCATTAGGATACCGTGCCAAGATCGCATCGAGCCGCTCGCGGTGCGGAAGTCGATCGATCTTATTGACCACCAAGAGCGTATCCTTTTGGTCGATCCCCAACTCTGAAAGAACGTCGTAAGCGGCGCTCACCTGCTGGAAGAAGGCCTCGTTGCCCGCATCGGCCACGTGCAACAACAAATCGGCACAGCGGGCTTCTTCCAAGGTCGCCTTGAAGCTGGCGATCAAATGGTGAGGAAGATGGCGAATGAACCCGACGGTGTCGCTGAGCAACACCGGTCCCCAGCCGGGCAACTGCCATCGACGTGTTCGCGTGTCAAGCGTGGCGAACAGGGCATCTTTGACGAAGACATCGGCGCCGGTCAGGGCGTTCAACAGCGTGCTCTTGCCCGCGTTCGTATAACCGACGAGCGAAACCGTCTTGTGTCGGCGTCGGGCGGCCACCTCGCGTTCGCGGCGACGATAGACGATTTCCAACTCACGGCGCAAATCGGCGATCCGCCGATCGACGAGACGGCGGTCGACCTCCAATTGCTTTTCACCGGGGCCGCGCAAGCCGACGCCGCCTTTGGTCTGACGTTCCAAGTGGGTCCACAGACGTTTCAAACGCGGACGCGCGTACTCGAGCTGCGCCAGCTCGACGGCCAGGCGTGCCTCGTACGTGCGGGCGCGTTTCGCAAAGATATCGAGAATCAATTCCGTTCGATCGATCACGCGGGCGCCCAGCGATTTTTCGAGGTTTCGAGCCTGGGCGGGCGATAGATCGTTGTCGAAGATCGCCAGGTCGGCCTTGTGCCTTTTGACCAATTCGGCCAGTTGCTCGAC
>CAYVVR010000331.1:0-5064 GCA_964454655.1 uncultured Planctomycetaceae bacterium
ATTCGTCGAAGGGATGCAGTTCGATCGCGGGTACCTCTCGCCTTACTTCGTGACCGACCCGCAAAAGATGGAGTGCGTGCTTGAGGATTGCTACATCCTCATCCACGAAAAGAAGATCTCCAACGTCAAGGACTTGGTGCCGCTGTTGGAGGCCATCGTCAACGCGGGCAAGCCGCTGTTGCTGATCGCCGAAGATATCGACGGCGAAGCGCTGGCGGCTTTGGTGATCAACAAGCTCCGCGGTACGCTCAAGTGCTGCGCCGTGAAGGCGCCCGGCTACGGCGATCGTCGGAAGGCGATGTTGGAAGACATTGCCATCTTGACCGGTGGCGTGGCCTTGTTCGAAAGCCTCGGCCGCAAGCTCGACAGCGTGACGCTGGCCGATCTCGGTCGGGCGAAGAAGGTCGTCGTCGACAAGGACAACACGACGATCATCGAGGGAGCCGGCAAGAGCGCCGAGATCAAGGGACGCATCGAGCAACTCCGTCGTGAAATCGAAAAGACCACCAGCGACTACGACCGCGAAAAGCTCGAAGAGCGTCTGGCCAAGCTTGCCGGCGGTGTGGCCAAGCTGAATGTCGGTGCGGCTACCGAGGCCGAAATGAAAGAAAAGAAAGCCCGCGTCGAAGACGCCCTGCACGCGACGCGTGCGGCCGTCGAAGAAGGCATCCTGCCCGGTGGCGGTGTGGCGTTGTTGCGGGCGTCGTCTTCGTGCAAGCCTAAAGGCCTCACCGAAGACGAAACGGTCGGCTACAACATCGTCCTGCGTGCTTGCCGTGCGCCGATCATGCAGATCGCCGAAAACGCCGGCCAGGACGGCAGCATCGTCTGCGAAAAAGTAGCCGAAATGAAGGACAACATGGGCTACAACGCCCTCACCGACACCTACGAAGACCTGGTCAAAGCGGGTGTCATCGACCCGACCAAGGTCGTTCGGACGGCCCTTCAAAACGCGTCTAGCGTCGCCACGCTGATGCTCACCAGCGATGCCTTGGTCGCCGAAAAGCCGAAGGAAGAAAAGGAATCGGCCGCTCCGAATCCGGACATGTATTGATGCACCGGTCACGCGGGCGGATGCATTCGCCCGTAGCATGAACGTGCCGACAAGAGGAGTGTCTCCGCACGAGGGGACGCTCCTCTTTTTTCGCTTCGCGCCTCGGTCGAACGTTTTCTGCACGCGCCGTCGTGCGTTACAATATCGACGTCAATGCAGGAACACACGGCAGGGACACGCACTTCCCGTCACGGATACCGGATAATCTCCCCATGGACGAAGCTCGAGAAGAAGTTATTTCTCGCCTGCACGATTCGCCCTTTGCGGGCGTCTTGGTATGCTCCGGAGGCGGTTCTCAGGCACTGGCCGATCTACTAACCGTTCCGGGAGCATCAAGGACGGTCATCGAGGCCGTCGTTCCGTATTCCGAAGAGGCAGCCGTCGAGTTCCTAGGGGCTCGCCCCGAACAATTCTGCGCCGCCGAAACAGCCCGCAGCTATGCGATGGCGGCTTTTTTGCGGACGATTCGTTTTCTCGCCCGCAAACACAACATCGCCGAAACCGAAGTGACCGAGGCGTTGAACGTCGTGCCGTTCGGAGCTGCCGTGACTGCTGCATTGGCGACCGATCGCCCTAAACGCGGCGAACACCGCATCCATGTAGCGGTCCAAACCGCAGAAGTCACGGCAAGCTGGTCCGTGGTCCTCGAAAAAGGTGCCCGCACACGCGAACAAGAAGAGCGGGTTGCCTCCGACTTGCTCCTCGAAGCTCTGGCAGCCGTTGCCGGCGTTGCCAACACCCTCACGATTTCGTGGCGTGATCGTGAGATACCGGAATGCCGCAAGATCGAAGCCCCCAAGGCGTGGCAAGATATCCTCTTGGGCCGAAGAGACGCGGTCCGACTCGGGGTTCCGCACGATTGGACGGGCGAGGCGGGAGCCGCGATTTTCCCGGGCGCGTTCAACCCTTTGCACAAGGGACATCTCAGAATGGCCGAGGTCGCTCAAGAGATCCTTGGTCGTCCGGTCGAATTTGAAATCTCGGTGTTGAACGTCGACAAGCCGCCGTTGGACTATTTCGAGATCAAGCGTCGCACCGAGCAGTTCTCGGTCGACGAAAGCGTCTGGCTCACCCGCGCTCCCACGTTCGAGGAAAAATCGGCCCGGTTTCCCGGAACGACGTTTGTCGTCGGCCTCGACACCATCTTGCGAATCGCCGATCCCCGCTACTACGGCAATAGCAACGCCGCCTGCGAAGCGGCCGTCCGTCGAATCGCCGATCGAGGATGCCGTTTTCTCGTATTCGGCAGGCTTCAAGGGGAGCGATTCTTGACGTTGGACGATGTGACGCTTCCCGACTCGCTACGGATGATTTGTAGCGGCGTGCCCGCCGAGCGCTTTCGGGAAGACGTCTCATCAACGGAACTACGACGCGGCTTGCGGAACTCGGACGACGCGACGGAAATCACGTTACCGTCCGAATGAACCCAATGTTACCGCTACGTGCCGTGCAACAAGATCCAACCGACGACCGAGACGCCGTTCAAGCACATGTGCAGTACGATGCCGGGCACGACGCGATTCGTGCGCCAATACAAGAATCCCAAAACCAGCGCGAACGGCAACAAGGCGAACGGATCGACAACGCTGTTCGGGAATACCTGCGTCAGGACGAATTGCAACGCCAGCACGGGCCCAACCGCCACGCACGCCCAAGCGGCTCCGAGCAGGCTGTCGGAACCGATCCTTTTCGCCCGGAAGCCGAGACGTTCAAATCGAACTTTTCGCACGACTCGCAACCAGCCCAAAATGACGGCCACCAACAACACTTCTGTTGCCAGTTGACGTACCGATTGGTCGAAAACCGCTTCGGGAGCGATGAGCCGATCCGCCGATCGCCCGTGAATAGCCGCGAACAAGATCGCCACCCCCACCCACGCCACAACTCCCTTGGGCAATCGCAACACGTGATCGATCGATCGGCTTTCGAGTGTTTGCAGCCAGCCTTGGAACAAAAGCCGAAAGACGAGCTCTTCTGCGATCGGCGCCGACAAGACGGCCAGCACGAAAACCAGCCCCATCACCCACCACGATGGGCGTTGGGCGATCAACTGGAATAACGGGTGGGCGCGCTCCAATTGGTCGACCGACATTTCTTCATCGGCCGCTTCCGGATCGTTGTCCGAGTGCTGCTCGATCGTCTCCTTTTCGCTTTTCAACGCCTGAGCACGGATCGTCGGCGGCACGCACCTTTCCCAAGGCACGGCCGGAAGCAACACCATCAGCAACGCCGCCAACAGCAACTCGACGAAATTCCAGCGTGCCCGACGAAAATGGGCGTCGCCGATCAAGAACCGGCGAAATCGCCGCGATGCGAGCACGGCGGTCCAGCTCCCCAATGCCCCGCCCAATATCGCGGCAACGAGCAGCATCAGCCCCCAATTGGGCTCAGGAATGGTCGAACTATCGGCAAGCAGCCAGGACATTCACCGTCCTCGAAACCCGACACGCACCCTCGCCGTGCGATTCATTTGAGGTGCTTCGCAGCCGCCACAACGTAGATGGCTCCGGAATACACGGTCGACAGCAATGCGGCATACGTCGACACGACCAACGCCCACCACAACCAAACGGGCTCACCCGGCGCCGCCTCGACAAACGACAGGTAGAGCATCGCCACGACGACGACCACGCACTGCAAGGCCATCTTGATCTTGCCCGGCCAATTGGCGGAAAAATCGACCCCTTGCTGCTCCATGAAGCTGCGAATCACCGTGATCAACAACTCACGGCCGATGATGATCACGACGATCCACGGATGGAGTCCGAAGGCCGTTTCGAGCATCCGCGGCGAGGCAGCTAAGAAGATGAACGTGCCGCTTATGATCAGCTTGTCGGCAAACGGATCGAGGATTCGCCCTAACGTGGTCACCAAACCGAGTTTGCGCGCAAAATAGCCGTCCAGCCAGTCCGTACCGGCTGCCAGCAAAAAAAGCACCAACCCCGCAAGGTAGGCAATCTGACTAGGAAACGACAACACCCCAAAGAGCACGATCGCCAGAACGATGCGTGCCATGGTGAGGCGGTTGGGCAAATTATGCATATCGCGTAACAACCCGCCCTCACTTGGAGGGGTATTGGGGCTCGACGATCCCATGCTCTCGCTCCTTTTACGTTTTACGATCTCCACGACAGCACGACGAACGCTCCAAGATTAGGATCCCTTTCCCCGTGGAGTTCTCGACGCCAAGGCAACGCAGTGACATCATTGTACCGTTTCGCAAAAATGGGCTGCAATCAGCCTCGAGTTCTCGCTCCGCGACGATTCCATCATGCGTGATCGCTTTTCCGGCAGTCCGAAAGCGGGTATTCTCATTAGAAAGTGCGGCCGGAGGCTGGAAAATCGCCGCCGCCTTTGTTCACCCTGCCCACATTGTTACGGAAGCAGCCCTGATGAGTACTTGGAACGGATTTGAACACCTCGTGCGGGAACAAGAGCCGCTTGCAATGCACACGTGGCTCCAGCTAGGAGGCCCCGCCGAATTTTTCGCCGAACCCCAAACGGTCGATGAACTTGTCGGCCTGGTGCAGCGCTGCCACGAGACGGGAACGCCCATCCGGGTGCTCGGACGCGGCTCCAATGTGCTGATCCGTGACGAAGGCGTTCCGGGGCTCGTGTTGCGTTTGTCGGCTCCCGATTTTTGCCGCGTGTCGGTCGCCGACAATCGTTTGACCGCCGGAGGCGGCGCGAGGTTGGGGCGGGTCGTCACTACGGCCGTCCACGCCGGATTAGGAGGAATCGAAGTCCTGATCGCCATCCCCGGCACCTTCGGCGGTGCACTGCACGGAAACGCCGGAGCCCATGGCGGCGACATCGGACAATGGGTTGCCTCGGCCGAAGTCCTGACCTACGACGGCCAAGTGTGCAGCCGTGATCGCGACGAACTGGTATTCGGTTACCGCCAAAGTAGCCTCGACGACTTGGTGATTTTAAGCGCCGTGCTTGAGCTCGATCCGGGCGATCCCAAAGAGCTGGCCCGCCGAATGCAGAAGCTGTGGATCTTGCGGAAA
>CAYVVR010000332.1:0-5040 GCA_964454655.1 uncultured Planctomycetaceae bacterium
CCGCTCTCGCAGGCTGCCTCGGTTCCAAGCGTCGGCGACGGCCAGCAAGAAACGTTGCCATTTGAGGATCGGCCCGGCCGGACGCGGGAACTTCGCCGCGAACACCAGCAGCATGGCGACGGCCAACGCCAAAGGCCAGCCGAAATGCCGAAGCGACAACGAGATCGAGCCGAAAGTCCACGTGTTCGGAACGAACAAGCCGAGAACGGCGGCGACAAACGCCGCCAGGCTCACCGGGAGAGCCGCGGCGGCGATGACGTAATCGTACCAGCGATGACGATATGTCGGCGTCGTCGACGAATTGCCGGGAACAGGTGCTTTCGAACGTTCCATCGTCATCGTCTGCCGATTGGGTCGGAGAACTTGGGTGAGCGTCGGACTACGCGGCTTTTCTGACCGCTGCAGCTTTCCGCTTACGCCCCACCATGATCAAGGACATTCCGGGAACGGGAAGGATGCGGTCGAGCAATTTGACGATCGGTAGCAACCGGTCGAACCAGATCATCTGACGCGGACTCAATTGATCGCGCCGCAGCAGATGTCCCGACACGGCCCACGCGATCGCCCCTAGTTTGTTGAAACGGCGGGCGAAGACGACATCGAATCCGGCGGCTTCCATCTTGCGGCGAAGTTCCGCTTCGGTGTAGCGGCGATGATGCCCCAACGCCCGGTCGAGAACGGTAAACAGCTTCTTGCCCGCCGGTACGACGATCACGCAGTGACCCCCGTCGACCAGCGTTTGATGGAACGATCGTAGCACGTCGACGTCGGGTTCGAGGTGTTCGAGCACGTTCGAACAGAAGACCGTATCGAGTTGTTCCCGACTCCATCGCTCGAAATCGTGCGGATTCGTCAAATCGACGCGGTCCACGCAAACGTTGCGTCGCCTACCGAAACGTCGTTTGAGGAATTCGACGTACATCGGTTCGTAGTCGGCCAGCACGACGCGCGACTTGTTCAAGAAGGCGGTGCTCAAGTTTCCGATTCCCGACCCGGCTTCAAGCAACCGGTCTCCGAGATATTCTTGTACCTGAGAGAGAATCCAACGGTTGTAGCCGCCGGCCTTGGCAACCGATCGGAGAATGCGGAATCCGGTATGGTGGGTGAATCGCGTATCGACGAAGCGGTAGTAGAACATCGCCCACAAGGCCTTGAGCCCGTCGATCGCTTTGATCTTTTTGCCTTCTTGGTAAGTGCGACCGGCGTACGAGACGGGTACCTCGTAAATGCGTGCGCCGAACTGCGCCAAGCGGCACGTGAGTTCCGGTTCGAAAGTGAACGTGTTCGATTGCAGTCGTAACGACTTGAGCACATCCGCCCGCACGGCCTTGTAGCAGGTTTCCATGTCGGTCAGATTCAAGTCGTTGAGCATGTTGGAAACAAGGGTCAAAAATCGGTTGACCAGGGCGTGCCAAAAGAACAGCACGCGTCGGGGATGTCCGACGAACCGGGACCCGAACACGGCATCGGCACGGCCGTCCAAGATCGGCGCCAACAACTGGGGAAAATCGGCCGGATCGTATTCGAGATCGGCGTCTTGCACGATGGCGATGTCGCCGGTCATGTGATCGATGGCCGTGCGGATCGCAGCCCCCTTGCCGCGGTTCTGTTCGTGCCGGATCACGCGGATACGGGGATCGCCTTCGGCCATTTCACGGGCGACGTCGAACGAACCGTCGGTCGAGGCATCGTCGACGATGAGGAGCTCGATGTCCAGGTCGATCGGCGAGTTCAAGACGCGGTCGACGATTTCGGGCAGCGTCCAACGTTCGTTGAAGACGGGCATCAACACCGACAACTTACGAAACGGCTTGCGGTTGGAAGCCGCATCCATGGGACCGGTGTCGTGAGAAGCCGGTTTCGAAAAAGTATCCGTACCAGGCCGCATGCGTGATTCGTCCATGATCGTTGATGCGTTGGTTCTTGAGGAGAATGGCCCGCCTGATTGCGCAAACGGCAACGATCCCTCCTGAATCCTTGCCGACAGGCCGTGAGCTGTCCCGCGCCGATTGCACTCAAGAGATGGTCATTCTAGAAGAATTCGGTCGGTTCACAAACCCTGATTTGTCGTCAGGCGACCCTGCGTTTTTCAGTTTTCAACCCGGCGTTCCCTTACGGGCGTCCAGAAAGGCGGCAAGGCGGGGTAAATGGGGTGTGTTGGATGGTTGCGTGGTTTGGGGGGGTGCTGTTTTGCCGCGGCTCGGCACCGATATAATCAATCTTTCGCGTGTCATGGCCGCGAGCGGCACCGAGTGTGCCCGGTTGGTAGGTCTCGCGTGACTTGAAAGACGAGGGCGTAAAGCACGATATGGGGAACTTTCAGCCGGCGTGGAATTTTCTCGCGTTGCCCCAAGAGTTCTCGAGTCGGGATTCCGCTCAGGTCTGGGTACTGCCCATTCCTTACGAGGGAACGACGAGCTACGGGGCGGGGACGCGGCGCGGACCGGCCGCCATCATCGAGGCTTCGAGGCAGGTCGAGACCTACGACCGGCGACGGCGTTGCGAGCCCTGTTGTGAGTACGGAATTGCCACCCTTGCGCCCGTCGAAATCGACATGACGTCGCCCGAGGCCATGACGACGGTTATCCGGCGGACGGTTGCGGACTTGTACGAAGGCGGTGGACCGCGATTACTCGTCACATTGGGGGGGGAACATACGGTTTCGGTCGGCGTCGTGCGTGGGCTAGCCGACCGGAACGTGTTGCCTGCCGATGCGGTCGTCGTCCAGATCGACGCGCATGCCGACCTTCGCGACACGTACGAAAACACCCCCTACAGTCATGCTTGTGCCGCCCGACGGATGGCGGAACTGTTTCCGATCTTTCAAATTGGAATTCGCAACATTTCCGAAGAAGGCGACCGCTTTCGACGGGATAGCGGTCGCATCGAGACCGTGTTTGCCGATGAGCTTTCGTCGCGAAACTATCTCGACGAACTGGCGGCCTTCGTCGCCGGAAAGCACGTTTACTTGACGATCGATCTCGACGGGCTGGATCCGTCGATCATGCCGGCCGTCGGCACGCCGGAGCCCGGTGGACTCACGTGGAATCAAACGATCGCAGTGTGTGACGTGATCGCCCGTAATGCCGCTCGCGTGGCGGGGTTCGACGTGGTGGAACTCGCACCCTTGCCGGGAATCAGTGGTCCCGATTTCATTGCGGCGAAACTCGTTTACGAGGCCGCGACGCGGTTTGTAATGGATGCCGCATCGGAAGACGCCGGTACTTGAGTTCGGAAAATAGGATGGATTCGTAAGCCGGAGAAAATCGTCGCCAACCACAGGAGCCGAAGAACCGATGGCAAATCATTCGCACGAATGTCCTAACAAGAAGGAAATGCACGATCGTTTGCTTTCGGGACGTCGGATCCTCCCGCCGGGGGTGACGGCGCAAACGAGTTTGCCCGATCTGATCGATCAAACTTTTTTGGCATACAACGGCGGTCGGTTCCGGGAAGCCGCTCAGTTGTTCGTCGAACGGGTACTCGAACCGGAGGTTACCGTCGGCGTTTCGCTCGCCGGGGCATTGACGCCCGCCGGATTGGGGGCTTCGTGCGTCGTGCCGTTGATCGAGGCCGGTTTCATCGATTGGATCGTTGCAACAGGGGCGAATCTGTACCACGACCTACACTTCGCCTTCAACTGCAAACTGGTGGCCGGCGATTTCCGGCTCGACGACACGATGTTGCACGACGTCGGTGTGGTTCGGATTTACGACGTGTTGCTTTCGTTGGACGACTGCCTCATTGAGACGGACCACCGTCTGCGCGACATCCTGATGGAAGACGAATTCCAAAAGAAGATGTCGACCGCCGAACTGCACTATCGGTTGGGCCGTTACGCGGCGGAAGCCGAAGAGAAGGCGGGATTGCCGCACGTCTCGATCTTGGCGGCCGCCTACCGAAACGAAGTGCCGGTCTACACCAGTTCGCCCGGCGATTCGACGATCGGACTCGAGCTGGCGCGTAATCGTCTGGCGGGGTATACGCTGGAGCTTGATCCGCTGGAAGACGTCAACGAAACGGCCGCCATCGTTACGTGGTCGAAACGCCAGGGGCGCAAGGCGGCAGCCGTCATGTTCGGGGGAGGAAGTCCCAAGAACTTCGTTCTACAAACGGTTCCTCACGTAAACGACATTCTCGCCGTGCCGATCGAAGGCCAGGACTATTTCATCCAGTTCACCGATGCAAGGCCGGATACCGGAGGGCTTTCGGGGGCCACGCCGCAAGAAGCGGTCAGTTGGGGAAAGGTCGATCCGAACCTGCTGCCCGACTCGGTCGTTTGCTACACGGACACCACGATTGCCATGCCGCTGTTGACGGCATATGCGATGGCCAAACACGCCCCGCGGGAACCGAAACGGCTCTATCCTAGGCGGCGCGAATTGGTCGCCGATCTCAAGGCGAGTTTCGACGCGGCGAATGCGCGCGAGCGCAAGGGAAATTGAGGAATCGCCCCCGGGCGTCGAAGAAAGCGATTGCGCCCGATTTATTCGAAACGCAGGACGGCGTAACGCTTCTTCCCTGCGCGAAGGACCATGGTGGTTTCGCCCGCCAGATCGGCCGGTGTCAATCGGCGGTCGATGGCATCGACGCGGCGGTTGTTCACGTAGCCGCCGCCTTGGCCGACGATTCGGCGAGCTTCGCTTTTGTTTTTTGCCAGCCCGCAGCGGCAAAACGCGTCTACGATCGACAGGCCTTCACCGTCCAGTTCGGTCTTGGGAATCGTCGTGCTGGGAACGTCGGCAAAGATTTGACCGAGTTCCTTGTCGCTGATGTTTTCGATTTCGGCGCCGAACAGCACGGCCGTCGCTCGTTCCGCGGCCGTGAGTCCTTCGTCGCCGTGAACCAAGCGTGTCAACTCGGCTGCAAGCCGACGCTGACCGAGGCGTTTTTCCGGCGCTTGGGTATGTTCTTGGACCACGGCGTCGATTTCTTCGACCGGTAGGTCGGTAAAGAACTTCAAACAGCGCTCGACCGAGGCGTCTTCGAGGTTGATCCAATACTGATAAAACTGGTAGGGGCTCGTCTTGTCGGCATCCA
>CAYVVR010000333.1:0-5039 GCA_964454655.1 uncultured Planctomycetaceae bacterium
CCAGGTACCGGCAATGCGGCAGGACAACCGTTGCCCGGCGCCTCGTCGTCCGAAGGGCCATCCGGCGTCCTTCCGCCGTTACCGGGAACCTCGACCGGAACATCGCAGCCGGAACCCGGTCCCGGCACGGCCACCGTACCGCCGGCGGGACCTGCACCGGTCGACGTCACCTTCACCGGCAGTCCGAGTGTGCGGTTGGGCGAATCGGCGCGCTACCAGGTCGAGATCATCAATCGCGGTACGACCTCGCTGAAAGGCGTGCGTGTGCTGATCGACTACGACGAAACCCTCGAGCCCACGCACGGCAGCAGCGGCTACACGTTCGTCGGCAACGCCCTTCAATGGGCGGTCGATCTCGAACCGAACAAAGGAGTGCGTCTCACGCTCAACTGCAAGGCCACGCAAGTCAAAGAGCAGGCTTGCGTAAACGTCAAGATTTCGATCCCCGACGGACGCGAACTCGAGCGGACGGCCTGCACCCGCGTCGAACCCATCGGCTACCCCGGTACGCTTTCGCCCGCCGGCGAAACGCCTCCCGCGGAAGGCAACACCGGTGTTCCGGCCTCACCGACCGGTGTCGCGGAACCGCCGAACACGTCGCCGTCGACGCCGGGGCTCTCGAACGAACCGCTCGTGGTGTCGGTGATCGATCGTTACGATCCGATCGCCGTCGGGCGGACGAAACAGGTCGTCTTCAAGGTGATCAACCAAGGGCCGACCGCAGCCAACAACGTCGTTTTGAAGGTCGAAAGCTCGCCGTCGCTGCGTCTTGATCGCGTGCAAAGCCGGGGGCCGACCGCCTTGGACGGTCGAAGCTCGGCCCAAGCGATCGTCTTTCAGCCGCAACCGACACTCGGCCCCGGCGAACAGGTCGAGTACAATGTGGTCATGTCGGCCGAATCGCCGGGCGAAGCGGTCATCTCGGCCGAAGTCCAGGCCGCCGGATTGGCGCCGGTCGTTCGCCGGCTCACCACGACCGTCGTCGCGGCGCCCTGAGTTCATCGCAGCCGCCTACCGCCGCGGCTGCCGTCTCTGTTGTTTTCGTGGTACGACCATGCCGCGACTGGTTGTCTTGAAACATGATGCTCCCCGTGGTCTGCATTGGGACTTGCTTTTGGAAACGCACACACGGCTCTGGACGTTCGCCGTTCCCGAGCCGCCCCAATTGTGGGCAAAACGCGAGGAACTACCGGTCGAGCGTCTGCCCGATCATCGTCGGATATACCTCGATTACGAAGGCCCCGTCAGCGGCAACCGGGGAACCGTGTGGCGTTGCGACGAAGGCGACTACCTGTTGCTCGTTCGCCGACAAAACCGCTTGCGTTTGGCCGTCCATACCCGACACTTGCACGGCATTCTCGAATTGACCTCGGCGACGGTCCCGCCCGACGCGCCGACGCCGTGGTTGCTAACCTTCCGCGAAGCGAACACGGATACCCGGCGACGTGTCTACGAAGACGATCGACCTTCCCGATCGTGAAACGAAAAGTGCGGTCTTAGCATGTTTGAAACGTTCGAACACACGGCCGACATCGGGTTGCGGGTAACCGCGGAAAGCCTCGAACATCTGTTCGCCGAGGCTGCGATCGGGTTTTACACGCTGTTGTGCCCGAACCTCGAGAGTGTGCGCCCGCTGGCGCCGCGTACCGTCGTCGTGCCCTTTCCCGCGGCGGCGGGCGAGGCCTGCGAACCCGACTACGCCGAATTGCTGCACGATTGGCTATCGGAACTACTGTACATCTTCGACGTCGAGCGTTTTTTGGCCTGCCGCGTGAACGTGGCCTTCGAGAATGGTGAACTTCACGGCACCCTCGAGGGTGAACCGTTCGATGCCCGGCGGCACGCCCTCGACCTTGAAATCAAGGCCGTCACCTATCACGGGCTTGCCGTCGAACGTACTGCGGATACGTGGCAGGCCGAGATCATCTTCGACCTGTAGCCCCCTCGGCAATCTCCAGCGATTTGCTTACCTATCGGCTTGGAAGCGTCGTACTCGCAGGGGTGTTCGCACCAGGGTATACTGACGGAAACTCGGCAAGGCGTTTGTGCCGACGCCGTCTTCACATTTCCTGTGGATTTCCTTTCGGCGACAGGTCTCATGGCCCGCGTGTTGATGCTGATCTCGTCCGATTCTCGCTCGCTAGCCGCCGGATCGGCGCTCGACCGCGTGGCGCAAGGATTGGCCGCAATCGAGGGCGTCGACGTCTGCCGTATCCCGTCGCTGTACGATCTGCCCGAAACGCATCCGCTGTTTGCGCAATTGGCTCGCGAAACGCGGCCGGTGGGGATCGTTTCGCACCTGGCGCCGCGGGCGGTGTATTGGCTGCTCCGCGCCCGGGGAATCGAAGCCGAATATCGCCTCGGTCTCGACGGCATCCCGCTGACGAACGACCGCTCGCGGGAATCGTCGGGCAATACACCGGAAATACGATGTATCACCGTGCCGCTGCAACCCGATCTCGAACGGTTGACGACGGCGGTGCAACGATGGATTGCCGCGGTCGGTACCGAGAACGACGACGGTTCTTCCTTCGATGCGGCAATCGACGCCGACGGAGTGCCTGAACGATGGTACCCGGTCGTCGACCTGGCGCGTTGTACCGACTGCTACGAGTGCCTGAACTTCTGCCTGTTCGGGGTGTACGACCTCGACGAGAACTCGCGGATTTTCGTGGCGATGCCCGACGAGTGCCGACCGGGCTGTCCGGCGTGCAGTCGCGTCTGTCCGACGGGGGCGATTCTCTTTCCTCGCCATCAAGATCCGGCCATTTCGGGCCATGATGCGAACGAACATGCGCATCGTCCTGATCCGAACACGGCCGCCGCCGAACGCACCGCCGCACTGGAGGAAGACGCGGCGCCGTCCGACGCCTCTTCCGAAGAATGGATCACCCCGCTTAGCGACTTGGACCGTTGGGTCAAAGAAATCGACGATTTCGACGTTTAGTTTCCATCGCTTGGACTTGCGACGCGTCGAGCGGGCGTTTCTTTCTGTCGTTTCGGCGAACACCAGAACAACACCCCGGCTATCGCCGGCGGCCCGGCGATCAGCAACCAAGCAACCGGGTCGCCGCGTTCTCGTGTAAGAATCACGTAGCTTGCGGCTGCCAACCAATACAAACACGCGCCGACCTTCGGCCGAAACCATGCGACCGCGAGCACGCACGCGGCGACGGCAGCCGGAATCAAGTGAATCGCGAACGCCAAGGCGGCCCGGCCGGGTGGTAACCCGCTGCCGAAGACGTCTGTCGCAAACAAGGCCAGAAACCCGACGTACGCCCCGCCTACGAACCGCGGCGTCCAATAGCGAAATGTCTCGTAGCGCATGGGAAGGTCCTCATTGCCGAGCCGTCGATCGTATGGCCACGACAGGCCGGGCGGCCCGGGCGTTTTCCGGGCACCGCCGTCGTTTGCCGATCGGGGATGTAGTTGTCCGCCGATAGGGGACCGGGTACCTTTATCTTGGCGACTCTTTTCGTAAAGGTCCCCTCGATTGGCCGATTTTTCGCCGTTTTTTTCGGAGTTTGCCATGTGGAGCCGACACGGATGGGCGAGCGTACGGTCCCTCGTATGCTTGGGGGTGTTGTTTGCGTCGATCCTTTCGACCAGCCGCGCAAGCGGGCAGATTCGGGGCGAAGCCTACCTCGGCGAGCCGTTCGGCGTGGCGAAAATCGACTTTCCCGCCGACGCCCGCTTCGTTCCCGCGGGACTCGGCGTCGAAGGCGTGCTTGTCGACGAACAGAACCAACGCGTCTTGTATCCGGTCGTGTCCGGTCCGCCGCTGGGCGGTTTCTTCGCCGATTTGGTCGGTGTCGCGCCGCCGGGCACGGTCTATTTTCTTTTCCGCGGACAGGCCCCCTTGCAAGTCACCCTCATCGGCAGACAACCGGTTCCGGTCGTCGTTCAGCCCCGAAGCGATGCTCGCGGCTACATGCGGCTGCTGAACGACTGGTGGAACAAATACGCCGGCGAGAAGTCGCAATCCGACTATCCGCCGTTCGTCGACGTGTACCTGAAGTCGATGCTGGCCTATCGCTTCGGCCTCGAACCGCCTGCGGCGAAAGACGATTCGTGGGAAGAATGGTTTCGGTCGAAACTCGGCTTGGCCCTCAGCAGCGAGCCGCTGCGACTGGCGATGATTCGCGATCGCTTTTTCCGCGGTGCGTACTATAAGCAAACGGCCGATCAACCGTTGCCCGATCCGTGGGATGCATCGGCGCCGGTGACGATTCCCGATGTCGAGAACGTCGAGGTCGAACCGATCGCCGAGCACGTGCCGCAAGAGTGTTTCTACATTCGCTTCGGCAGCTTCGAGAATTTTCTTTGGCTGCAAGATACGATGGCCCGCTGGGGCGGCGATTTCCAAAACCTCGTCGCTTTGCGCTCGCTGAATTACGGGATCAAGGGAAAGATCGAACAACAACTGGTGGTCAAGCAAAGCGCGCTGGCCCGCATGTTCGGCGGCGCGATCGTCGCCGACGTCGCCATGATCGGCCGCGACTTGTACTTTCAGGAAGGCCCGTCGTTCGGACTACTGTTTCAAGTCAACAACGGGCCGCTGTTTCTCTCCGATTTGCTCAATCGCCGCGCCGAGCGAGTCAAACGGGGCGAGGCGGTCGAAGAAACGATCCAGATCGCCGGGCACGACGTGTCGTACCTGCATTCCCCCGACGGACGCATTCGTTCGTACCTGGCTTCCGACGGCAACTTCTACCTGGTAACGACCAGTCGCGCGATCGTCGAGCGGTTCTACGAAGCCGGTGCGGGCAAAGGAGCACTGGCCGGGCTGTCCGAGTTCCGGCACGCCCGCAAGCTCTTCCCCGTCGATCGCGACGACACCGCTTTCGTGTACCTATCGCGGCCGTTTCTGCAAGCATTGACCGGACCGGCGTATCGCATCGAAACCGAGCGCCGCTTGCAGGCGTTGGCCGATATGGACATGGTTCAACTGGCGCTACTGGCGGCCGCTTCCGAAGGCCGCGACGTCGCCGATATCGACGGTTTGAAACAAGGCGGATGGCTGCCCCGCGATTTCGGAC
>CAYVVR010000334.1:0-5021 GCA_964454655.1 uncultured Planctomycetaceae bacterium
CCCCCAAAGCGCGCAGCTTTCGCGGTTTCACCACTACGCATCCGGGATTGCCGTCGGATCGAGAATCAGCGTTTTGAGCGATTCGGCCACTTCATCTCGCTTCACTCGCCACTGACGCAAAGAATCTCGATCGCGAATCGTCACGGTGCCGTCTTCCAAGGTTTGGCTGTCGACCGTGATGCAGTAGGGCGTGCCGATTTCGTCCTGCCGACGGTAACGACGCCCGACGGCCCCTTTTTCGTCGTAGAAAACGTTAAATTGCGGCTTCAGCTCGCCGTAGATTTCGCGGGCGATTTCCGGCATTCCGTCCTTGCGAACGAGCGGGAAGACAGCCGCCTTGAAGGGCGCCAACCGCGGGTGCAGCGAAAGCAGGACTCGTTTGGTGGGCTTACCTTTGTCGTCCGGAACCGTGTCCTCACGATAAGCCTCGCACAGAAACGCCAATGTGGCCCGATCGGCCCCGGCCGACGGCTCGATGACGTGAGGAATGAACCGTTCGCGGGTTTCGTCGTCGAAATAGGTCAAATCGCGGCCGCTCCCGCGATACTTCGGCTGACCATTTTCGTCGGTTTCGACAACCAACTCATCGCCGCGACGGATGAGCTTGCCTTCCATGTGACTGCGAAGATCGAAATCGCCGCGGTGTGCGATTCCCTCAAGCTCTCCGAATTGACCTTCGGCCAAGAAAGGAAAGGCATATTCGATGTCGGCTGTGCCGCACGAATAATGGCTGAGCTCGTCGGGATCGTGGTCCCGCAGCCGCAACCGTTCACCCGCCAACCCCAAATCGACGTACCAGCGAAACCGGCGATTTCGCCAGTATTCGTACCACGCCCTCGAGGTTTCGGGCCGACAGAAGAACTCGATCTCCATCTGCTCGAATTCACGCGATCGGAAGGTGAAATTCCGCGGAGTGATTTCGTTCCGGAAGCTCTTACCGATCTGCGCGATGCCGAACGGAATTTTTACTCGCGTGCTGTCGAGCACATTCTTGAAGTTGACGAAGATTCCCTGGGCCGTCTCGGGACGCAGAAATGCCGCCGACTCTTCGCCGCCGAGTGCCCCGACGTACGTCTTGAACATCAAGTTGAATTCACGGGGCTCGGTCAATGTACCGACCGTTTTCGCTCCCGGCGCCAACACCTTATCGAAACTTTCGACCGTCGTCAGGTTGACGACCGGGCTTTCCCACTCAAGACGATCGGCTTGCTTGTTGCGAAGCCCGAAGAATTTCAACGCGCTGCGTAAGATCTCCTCTTCGGCCTCGTCCCCGGCAACATCGGTCGCGACAAAAACTTGCTGCCCGTTGTACGAAACCCAGCGGCCGACAATCTGATCGTACCGATACCGCCGCTTGGTTTCGCGGCAATCGACCATGTAATCGTGGAACAGGTCGTAATGGCCGGAACATTTCCAAACCTGAGGGTGCATGATGATCGTGCAATCGAGCCCCACCATTTCGTAGGCACTGGGCGCCCCCTCGGGCGGGCTGAGCTCGTTGTGCGCCGTGACCATGTCGTGCCACCACGCCTCGCGAATGTTGCGTTTCAGCTCGACTCCCAACGGTCCGTAATCCCAAAAGCCGTTGAGTCCGCCGTAAATCTCGCTCGACTGAAACAAGAAACCGCGCCGTTTACACAGGGCAACCAGTTGCTCCATCTGCATGGGAAGCACTCCACATTGGCGAACTCAGAAGACTACCGAACCAAGAACGAGCCGAGACCCCGCCGGGGGCACGACTCGCCGATGTTCGACGCACGAACAAGCATGACCTAAGTGCTGGAAAAGCATCAGTTTACCGCGACAGCGGTTTTCTGTCCACGTGCGGCGGCATGAGCAAGTTTCACAAGAGGGCGGCCCGCAGTTCTTGAAGTACCTCGATGGCAGGCTTGGGCTGCTCCGAAATATCGATCAATCCGCCGTGCGGAAATTCGTGCGGCTCGGCATCGCGAAACGGCGACCAGAACACACCATGCACATACGGTTTCGTGAGAGCCATTCGCAGATAATGGTGTGTCCAAGCCTTTTGAAGCACGGGGGTCCACGGGGCCGAGCAGGGGCGAGCCGGTCCCGTAGCCAGCAGATCGGGACCGGTGTCGGCGGGCGTACAGAATCGGACGTACAGCGGCGTCCCCAGCATCCCCCAATAGTCGAGTTGCCGACTCAAGTCGAGCATGTCACGCGGCAAGGTACCGGCCGGCGCGTAACCTAGATGAATCTCCAAGACGATCCCGGCAAGCCCCAAGCCCGCCCGCACAAACGCGTTCGCCAAGACCAACCCCGAAAATTGGCTCCGAAGTCGGAAGAGGTCTTCCCCCCAAGGTTGGCGTACGGAGAGCACGATCGGCGTAGCCGGGTCGAGCGACCGAACTTTGTGCACGCAGCGGGCCAAGAAATTGGCGGCATCTTCTTCGTCCCAGGCGAAACCCAAAGGCAGATTCACCGGACCGGCGACTTCCCACATCGATATCCGACCGCGGTACTCCCGCACGACACTTTCGAGATAATCGACGGCAAGCCGCTGGATGTAATCCACGTCGTCGACCTCCCGAAGCCACTCCGGCAACCCGTAACGGTCGAACCGCAGCAACGGCCCCATTGTCCGCGGCATGCGGTGCACGCGAGCCCATTCCACGAGCGAATCGGGCAAATCCCAATCCAATCGGTCTTCGGCAAGCAAGGTGTGGCGCCACCCGGCGTCGATGGAAACCGTCGTGAACGTCTCTGCGATGAGATCGGTCACTCGGGCACTCGGCACAGCCGTCCCCAGGTCGACGGCTTGGAAGAACGGAATGCGACGCCCCATCTCTCGTCGCACGGCGATCGCCCCGGCCGCGTAGACATCGCATAACCGAAAGGAAGCATCGACGGCCGTCTGGAGTGCCTCGGCGGCAAATTTTGCCCCTGCGCGCGTGGCCTTTCCCCCCACCAACGATTGTGAGAACAGAGCGACCGCGTCGTCGATGGCATCGATGATATCACGCGGCACTTCGAGCCCTAGCAACGTCCATTCGGTCAAGGCATTGCGCAGCTGACCGATCTTGCCGCGTGCCAATTCCAGCGGAAGGAAGTACTCGCGATTGTCGTCAGGTAGCAGGGGGGCAGTGAACAGGGCCAACTCGCCCCACGGCTCGACAGGCCAAGGGAACTGGAGCACCACGCCGCCGTGATCTCGTTGGGGCAACACGAATTCCAACCGCTCCCCATCGAATCGGCCGCGAGCCTCCATCGGCAGACGATCCACCCCGGCCGTCCACGCGAAGTCGCGCTGGGACTCCGTCACATCGCAGAAATGGGGAATGCGAAAGGTCAGTTTCCCCATAAAAAATCCCCATTACCGTCCGAAGGAATCCGCGCCCTCCGTCGAGGCCCGAAACCAACACACGCACTCCCCTCTCATTGGGTATTTGGCGTTCGATGAAATGTAGCTCCGCGCGTTCCCCAAGGCAACTCTCACCCCCTACTCAGAAGGGTTGTTTGGGCTGGTGCGATTCCGTCGACGCGTCTAAAATCCCATCTTTTGATCTGGGCCCAAAGGGAAATCGCCGATGTCGCGGAGATCTGCCGTTCGATTCGACCGACCGACGCCGCCTTGGAAGCTCGCGGCTCGAGCGACCTCTTCGGCCACGTATTCGCTGGTGCTTGCGATTCTCGTTGGGCTTCTATCGGCTTCGGGGTGCCGCACACTGCAAACGCCTCGTTGGTCGCAGCCGGGTACCGCCCAACAGCAGCAACAGGAAGCGGAGGTCTTCGATCCGTTCCCTGAAAATGCACGGGGCCTTCCGATGGACGGCGCCCGGCCGCCCGGCGCCGAAGACGGCATGCCCGAGACGCCGCGCGCCCGACGGCGCCCTTGGGCGTGGAATCAATGGTAAGGGGCCGTGCTCCGTGACCGGATTGCCTACCGGATTGCCGCTTCCGCGGGTATGATCGATCTATTGTCCGGGATCGTCGTAACGTACCCGACCTCGCCATCCTCACGAAGCCGAGCGAGATCGTCCCCTCGGCTACCGGTGGGCACGAAACGACCTGCCCTTCGGGAGGGGCGAGACGGTCGCTTCCCATTCGAATGACACGGATTCGCCTCAACATGAAAAAGGCCGGCCAACGTCGAAAACCGTCGGTTTCCAAAGCCGAAAAGGGCTCTCCCAAGTCGGAGGGAACCGATCGCGGCGAGCGTCTCCAAAAAGTGCTTGCCGCCGCCGGAGTGGGCAGTCGCCGCCAGTGCGAAGAGCTCATCACGACCGGTCGCGTGGAAGTCGATGGGAAAGTCGTCACAAAGCTGGGCACGAAGGTCGACCCCGCGAGGCAAAAAATCCGCGTCGACGGTGTGCCCGTCAAGCAACCACGCCGCGTCTACTACATGGTGAACAAACCCGACGGCGTCGTCTGCACGACCCGCGATCCGTCGGGACGCCCGCGGGTAATCGACATGGTTCCCGCCGACCGCCATCGGTTGTACACGATCGGACGTCTCGACCTGCACAGCGAGGGGCTCATTCTGGTCACCAACGACGGTGAACTGACGCAACGCCTAACCCATCCGCGATTCGGCGTTCCAAAGACCTACGTCGTCCAAGTAGCCGGAACACCCGACCGCGAAGTCCTCGCGAAACTCAAACGCGGCATTCATCTCGCCGAAGGGGTCGCTCGCGCGTCGCGTGTGCGTGTGCGAAAACGCCACAAACAAAGCACGATACTCGAACTCGAGTTGTGTGAAGGTAAAAACCGAGAGATTCGACGCATGCTCGCTCGAATCGGCCACAAAGTCATGCGGCTGAAGCGAATCGCCGTGGGGCCCGTTCGGCTCGGCCGGCTGGCGGTCGGACACTGGCGTCCACTTTCCGCCGAAGAGATCGCCGCGTTACGCGCGGCCGCCGGGCTCACGCGACCGCAAAACCAAAAGTCCGACAAGAAAACGACAGCTTCCCAATCATCGAAGAAGCGATCCTGACGGCTTTTCCCGCTCGCGGATCAAGGAAGAAAACGGTGAACACACACGATCCGACCCACTGCACGTG
>CAYVVR010000335.1:0-5020 GCA_964454655.1 uncultured Planctomycetaceae bacterium
GCCCAATCGCGTTTCGGGGCGGAATTCAACACCGGTGGCCAGAATCGTACCGATCTCGCCGTCGAGAATGTCCGGCGGCACCGACGGCATGTCGCTTTCGTCACCGAAACGAACGCGTCCTCCCGCCTGCGGCCGGGCTTCGATCAATACGACGGCGTGTCCGCGACGTCGCAGGTAGTAGGCAGCCGAAAGACCGCTCGGCCCCGCACCGACCACGACCACGCGTTTGCCCGAGTCGAGGGGAATCTCGGGAACGTACGGACGACCGCTCGCCAGGTCTTCGTCGGCGACGTACCGCTTCAGGCTGCACACGGCCACGGCCCCGTCGGCCTTGTTCCGGCGACATCCCTTTTCGCACGGTTTCGGACACACCCGCCCCAAGATCGCCGGTAACGCGATATCGTGCTTGATCGTCACGATCGCCCCGGCAAGATCGTTCTCTTGAATCTCCCGCAGCATCGAGGGGATGTCCATGTGCGCCGGACACGTGAAATGACACGGCGCCAGGCAGTCGCCCACGTGATCGCTCAACAACAGTTCCAGCGAGGTCTTCCGAACCTTGTACACTTCGGGATCGTCGCTGGCGACGATCATGCCGTCTTCGGCGGGCGTCCCGCACGAAGGCAACATCCGCGAACGGCCGCCGGAGGTCACCTTCACCAGACACACCAGGCAAGACGTCTGCGGCCGGATGCCCTTCAGGTAGCACAGGGTGGGAATCTCGATCCCCAATTTCTCCGCCGCGTCGAGGATCGTCGCGCCGGGCGGCACTTCCACGGGTTTTCCGTCGATCGTCAGTTTCGGCATGGCTCGTCTCTCGCCGCAATCGGCGGTCATGGTATTGGGGACAATGCGTCGGCCGTCAGGATCACGAAGAAACCGGCAACGGCACGGTCGCCGGGGCGTCCTCGTTTCGCGGGGATACGATGACGGCTTCGGTCGGACACACCGTTCGGCAGGTGTCGCAACGGGTACACGCGTCGTCGATGATTCGGTGTTTCTTGTACGGGGTGAAGGGAATCGCCTCGGCCGGGCAATGTTGCGCGCACACCGTGCAGCCGATACATCGGTCGGCGTCGATGCGGTATGCGATGAGGGCGGAACAACGCCCCGCCGGACAACGCCCCTCGAGATGGGCTTCGTATTCTTCGCGGAAGTAGCGTAGCGTCGACAGCACGGGGTTCGGCGCGGTCTTTCCCAGACCGCAGATGCTTCCTGCCGTCACCGACGACGCGAGGTCTTCCAGAATTTCTAGATCCCCCGGTTTGCCCTTTCCCTCGCAAATGCGATCGAGGATGTCGAGCATCCGTCGCGTTCCCACGCGGCACAACGTACACTTGCCGCACGATTGATCCTGCGTGAACCGCAGAAAATAGCGGGCGATATCGACCATGCAATCGGTCTCGTCGAGGACGACCAATCCACCCGATCCCATGATCGCTCCGCAGGCGGTCAACGCCTCGAAGTCGACGGGCGTGTCGGCCAATTCGGCGGGCACGCAACCGCCCGAGGGACCTCCGACCTGAATCGCTTTCAGCTTCTTACCGCCGGCGACGCCGCCGCCGATCTCGTCGACGATTTGCCGCAGCGTGATCCCCATCGGAACCTCGATCAGGCCTCCGCGACGGATCTTGCCGGCCAAAGCAAAGACTTTCGTCCCCTTGCTCGATGCGGTCCCGAAGCGGGCGTAGGCCTCGGCTCCGCGTCGAATGATCCACGGAACGGTACACAACGATTCGACGTTGTTGACCAACGTCGGCTTACCCCACAGCCCTTCTTGTGCCGGGTAAGGGGGCCGCAAACGCGGCATACCGCGTTTACCCTCGATCGAGGCGATCAAGGCGGTCTCTTCGCCGCACACGAACGCGCCGGCGCCTTCTTTGATCTCGATATCGAACGCGAAGTCCGCCTCCAGCACGTTTTCACCCAGCACGCCTTGTTCTCGGCAAATCGCCAGCGCCTCACGAATGCGCTCGACCGCCAGCGGATACTCGGCCCGAATGTAAAAATAGCCCTTGCCGGCCCCGACCGCATACGCGGCCAGGATCATCCCTTCGATCACGCGGAAGGGAAACGATTCGAGCAACATGCGATCCATGAACGCACCGGGATCGCCTTCGTCGCCGTTGCAGATGACGTACTTTTCGTCGCCGGGCGTGTCGTGAACGATCTGCCACTTCTTTCCCGTCGGAAACCCCGCGCCGCCGCGGCCGCGCAGCCCCGAACGCAACACTTCGTCGATGACCTCTTGAGGACGACGCTCCTTGAGCGCCTTCGCCGCCGCCGTGAACCCGCCGCGGCGAACGTATTCGTCGTAATCGAGCGGGTCGATCTCGCCGGAAAACTCGGTAGCGATGCGAACTTGGCGTCCCAAAAAGGCCTCGACGGGACCGTCGCGGACGTCGATCCCGTGCTTGACGACGGGCGATTCATCGGTATCGAAGACCCATTGATCGAACCAACGCGTCAGCGACGTTCCGATCCGCCGCCACAATCCCCGGGGTCGAAAATGCTCGGTTAGGATCGCTTCGACGTCGTCGGCCGTGACCTTTGCGTAAAGTTTCGTCTCGTCCGATTCCGGCGGCACGATTTCCAACAGCGGCGTTTGGTGGCACATGCCGACGCAGCCCACGCGTTTCACGCGGATGGGAACGCCCAACTCGGCCAATACCCGTTCGACCTCTTCGTAGACTTGTCGACTTCCTTGTGCCTGACAACACGACCCCAACCCGACACGAACTTCGCCGATCGCCTCGATCGCCTTCGTTCGGTCGCTCGAACGACGCGTTTGACCGTTGCGCTTGGCCGCCAAGAAATCTTCCAGCACGCCGGCGACGTCGGTCGCCTTGAGCCGTCCGTAGGTCGCATCGTCGATCTGAACGACCGGCGCGAGTGTGCAACATCCGAGGCAGGCCACCGGCTGAATCGTGAACTTACCGTCGGGATCGGTGTCTTCACCCTTGGGAATATTCAGTCGGTGTTCGAAGGCCTCTTGGACCTGTGCGGCCCCTTTCACGTGGCACGCCGTCCCGTGGCACACGTGAATCATGTGCTCGCCGACGGGACGATGCCGAAACTGCGAATAAAACGTCGAGACGCCGACGATCGTCGAAGGCCGAATCTCGGTCAGCTCGCACACCCGCTCCAGGGCCTCTTTAGGCAGGTAGCGGTAGTGTGTCTGGATCGCTTGCAAGATCGGGATGACCGCGTCGGGACTCGTTCCGTAACAGCGCACCGTTTCGTCGACGAACGCCAGATCGATCTCGCGGGCATCCGATTTCGTGCTGTGGGTGATCATGGACGGTCGCTCGTTTTCGTCGTGTAATGCCGGGCGGTCGCCGGCTCAACTCTCCCTCGCACGGGCGCGACAGGCTTCACGCTTCATCACTCCGGTGCGCCGATGCAGAACAAATGTTCGGCGCCTCGGATGTACAGCCTGCCGGGTTGGAACGCGGGCGATGTGACGCACGGTTCACCCAACACCGGTTCCGAAACGATCTTTGCGCCTTCGCGGTCGGCTTCGAGGACGAAACTCTTCCCTTCCTTGTCGAACAAGTACAAACGACCATCGGCAAGCGAAGGCGACGAGGCAAAATCGGCGTCGTCGAACTCGAAGGTCCACAACACCTCGCCGCCGGCCGCGTCGTAGGCCGTCAACGCACCGTAGGCGACGACGATCACCATGTCGTCGACGATCAGCGGACTACACAAGTCGGGCAGCCCTTCGTCACCGACCCACAGGGCGTCGTCTTCGGTCAGTTCGCCCGACTTGTCGGTCGGAATCGCAAACAGATAACTGTATTCGTTACCGACGTACACGACCCCGTCGGCATACACCGCCGACGGCCCGCAATCGCCGGTCGTCCCTTCCAACCGCCAAAGCTCGCTGCCGTCTTGGACATTGTACGCAATGACATACGGATCGGCGTCGGTGACGAGCATCGGCGGATCGTGATCGAAAACGACCAACGGCGTCGTCCACGAATTCGCAACGGGCCGTTCGACTTCCCATGCGACCTCGCCGGTCGCGGCCTTATAGGCGATCAAGCGCGATTTGTCGTCGTCGGGCGATCCCTGGTCGAATTGAACGATCACCAGATCATGGTACATCGCAAGCGAACTGGCATGGCCGTAGGCATTGTCGGGAATGCCCAAGCTGTGCGACCAAAGCACGTTGCCTGCGTAATCGAAAGCCCCCACATCCCCGTTGGCGAACACAGCAAACACACGTCGCCCGTCGGTCACCGGGGTAGGAGCCGCGAAACCGGTGTCTTCCATCACCTCGGGTGGTTCGGCGGTGCTATCGGGCGTGCCGGGTAGTTCAGAAGACCAAAGAAGCTTGCCCGAAGTCGCGTCGAAACAAAACACCTCGCGGCGAGACTCGTCGGCCCCCGTCACGAACACGCGATCGTCCCACACGATCGGCGAGGAATTTCCCGGCAGCGGCACGGGAACCTTCCAAACGATGTTTTTTCCCGAGGTCGCGTCCCATTCGAGGGGCGGGTCGGGATGCGGCGAATGCCCGGAACCGTCCGGCCCGCGAAAACGCGGCCACTGGGCGAAAAACTCCTCATCGCTGGGGAAGGCGGGATCCTTCGGATCGGGGATATTCGCCGGAACCGGCTCGCTGCCGCCGCCTTTCGGCCCGGAAGCCGCGTCGGTTGTCGCGCCGTCGTTCGGCGTTTCCGCTTCCGGTGTCCCACGTTCGACGAGGGCGACGGCCTCCCAAACCGGTTTTTGCGCATACACCATTCCAAGGTAGGCGCACACACCGGCCAACACGACGGCCGCGGTCAACACGGCAAACCGCGGCGGCGCGCCCTCCGACGGGGGCACGGCCGGCAAATCGCCTTCGGGCTGCGGCATGGGCCGTCGCAGCACCGACGCCAGCTTGCCCGCCGCTACCGCGATCACCAGCCCGGCTGCCAACAACACACCGCCCCACGCAACGAATCGCCGCTGTGCAAAATATTCCTTACGTAGTCGCAAATCTTCCTCGCGGATCTTGGCCTTCAGCGTC
>CAYVVR010000336.1:0-2665 GCA_964454655.1 uncultured Planctomycetaceae bacterium
AGCTCGACGATCGTGTCACCGTTTTCGACCACCAGAATACGATCGGCCCCGTCGTTCGTCTTGAACGCGCAAATGTTGCCCGGCGACGCCAACGCATCGCACGAAAACACGTCTTCTCGCTTCAAAATCGACGGTTCCGACGCGGCGACGGGGGTCACGTCGTTGAGCGGCTGCGTAACTTCCCGCGGCAGAATGTACAAATCTTGTTCCGCCATTCGGTCGACGATATCCATCATTTCGCTTCGCATCGCGACTAGGCGAGCACGCTCCTCGCCGGCCACATCGACGCCGTTGAGCAGCTTGTCGATCCATACTGCCGCCTGCTGCGACAAACTGGGATCGAACCCCACGCTGAACACCTGAACCGTCCCGTCGGGGCCGAGGATGACCGTGGCCGGCAGCGTAGGCATTTCGCTTCCCAAGCGAACACCGAAGACCTTTTCTGCGTGCTCATTGGGATCCCGCAGGATCGGAAGCTGTACCTGCCACTGCGCAAGCTGTGATTGCAACATCGAATCGCGAATGGCAGGGGTCGTCGGCGTGTCGGCGGTCGCATCGACCGAAACGGCATAGCAAAGGACGCGATCGCCGTACTCGGCCGTCGCCGCTTGAATCGCCTGCAACACCGGCTGCGAAACAGGAAGCCGCACCGACCAAAACTGGAGCACGACGGGTTTGCCGGCAACGGATTCGGGGGTTACGGCGTCTCCCTCGAGATCGACGAACGAAAACGCATCGGGCTTTTTGCCCAGCAGCTCGAAACCGAACGGCTCGAATCGCTCGACGATCCGGCAATCCGGCGGCGCCTCGAAAACGAACGCTTCCGCAGGAAGTTCCTCGTCGATTCGGGCGTTGACGAAGTCGGCCGTGATCCCGAGCCCCAGCACGTTTTGCGCGCCGCCCTGGAGCCGCAGCATGCGTTCGAACTCGTCGATCGGGTAATTGATTCTCAACAGCAGGTTCGTCTTCTGATCGATCCACAAGATCAAAGCCCCGTCGGGCCGATCGATCTGCACACGGTTACAAAAATGGTCGTCCAGGGTGCCGGGCGGCAAAAGTTTCGGCTCGTCTGCCTGGTAAAGCAGCGTCTTCAAAGGATCGTCGGCCAACAGCAGCACCAAGGGAGGAGGCAACCACGAAACCGATTGCGTCGGTCCCATCATCAACGCTTGCCCCAACATCGGGTCGTCGAACAACGTTTTCAGCGCGATGTCTTGCGGTGCCGGAATTTTGAGAACCTGGTTCACCACCGGGCGAATGCTTGCCTTGAACTCGCTACCGTCGCATACGACGACGGCCTCGCTGAGCTCCAGCCGCAGTTTGTTCGGCCGTTCGAAGGCCGTCACCAACGGGTACACGCCATCCAACGGGCGACCGTCGACCGTGCCGCGCATCGACACTCGCCCCATATCGGCGTACCGAGTCGCCTTTCGATAGACGGCGACCATGTCTTCGAGGATCTTCCGCGGCGACCGCGTTTCGATCGGCTGCGGACCGCCGGCGGGCTCGGTCTCGGCGGCACCGGGAGGTAACACTTCCGGCCCCGCTTGGTTCGTGTCGGTTTCGGTCGCTTGATCCGCTTGATCTTGGGGTTGCTCCGGACCGCTCGACGAATCGGGACATCCCGCTGCCGTAACGAGCAACATGCCCGCCATGATCCACCACATTCCCGCCCGGCTCCGGCGAAAGTTCACACGCATCGCTCGTCCTTCCGTGTCGTGTTCCATGTTTTTTTTCGAGGGGGGCGACCAAGATTTCGGGCAAGACTTTCCCATTCGACGGAAAACGCGTCACCGCCGTCGAAAGCACCTGTGCCCGGCCGCATTATCGGGGATCGTGAGAATCGGGTAAAGCGATCCTTCCCCGGTTGGCACCGTATCGGTCAGGGCATATGCTGAGAAAAGGTGTCATCGCATCAAAAATGAGAAATCGCGCAAAATGGACAGACCATGAGCCGACGGCAGGCCATCCTTACCGACAACCTGCATCGTGTTCAATCGCGGATCGCCGCCGCGGCCGAGCGGGCAGGACGCAGCCCCGAGGAAATCACCCTCGTCGCGGTCACGAAGTACGTTTCGGCCGACGTCACCCGGCTGATCATCGAGGCCGGACACCACGTGCTGGGAGAAAGCCGCCCCCAACAGTTGTGCGACAAGGCCCGGGAGCTCGCCGATTTGCCCGTTCGCTGGCACTTGATCGGGCATCTACAGCGCAACAAGGTGCGCCGGACGTTGCCGGTCGTCGAGTTGATCCATTCGCTCGACAGCATCGCCCTGTTGGATACGATCGAGCGCATCGCGGAAGAAGAAAACCTCACCGTCCGCGGGTTGCTCGAGGTGAACATCTCGGGCAATCCGAACAAGCACGGCTTTCTCGCCGACGCCGTGCCCGAAGTCGTCGCCGGTTTAGGCAAATATCGAAGGCTGCACATCGAAGGCCTCATGTGTATGGGGGGATGGGCCGGAGATCTGACGGGCGCCGCCCGCGAGTTCGCCGCACTGCGAGAAATGCGGGACCGACTCGCGGCCGATTGCCCTCCACCGCACCAATTGGTTCATCTATCGATGGGCATGACGAACGATTTTGAAATCGCCATTGCCGAGGGAGCCACGATGGTCCGCATCGGCAGTGCCCTGTTCGAGGGACTCGACGATTGACGTCAAAG
>CAYVVR010000336.1:2675-3415 GCA_964454655.1 uncultured Planctomycetaceae bacterium
GCCCTGAAAGTGTGCGTAACGCAAGCCCCCGAAAAAGGCAAAGCGAACAAGGCGATCATCGCATTTTTGCAGAAGGCACTCGGCGTACGAAAATCACAAATCGCGCTCGTTGCCGGCGAAACCGCCTCGCAAAAGAAATTCCTCATTCGCGACGTCGCACGCGAAGAATTGCTTCAAAGCATTCATGACGCGTTGAACGCGTCGCGTTGACGGAACGTCGCTTTCCGGGCAAAACAAAACCATTCTTGTAAACATCGTCATCATGGCCTCGCGCTCACGAGATAACACTCCCGACAATGTGCCTTTGCCGCAACAACCGACCGTGCGTCCGAAGGCGGTCGTATTCGACATGGACGGGCTGATGTTCAACACCGAGGATCTCTACTTCTCGGTGGGTGACGAACTACTCAAGCCTCGCGGCTACCGGTTCACGCGGGAACTAAGCGACGCGATGATGGGGCGTCCTCCCAAAGACAGCTTCGAGGTCATGATCCGCTGGCACAATCTGGACGACTCGTGGGAACAACTTGCCCGCGAATCGGAAGAGATTTTCATCCGCCTGCTTCCCGAGCGAATTCAACCGATGCCGGGGCTCATGGAATTGCTGGACGCCCTTGAGCAAAACGGCATTCCGAAGGCGATCGGAACCAGCAGCAGCCGGCGATTGATGGAGGCTGCGTTGGCGGTTTTCGATTTGCAGCCGCGGTTCGCCTTCACGTTGACGGCTTCCGATATTACGC
>CAYVVR010000336.1:3425-5020 GCA_964454655.1 uncultured Planctomycetaceae bacterium
CGTGCTCGAGGACAGCGAAACCGGCTGCACGGCGGCAGCGAGGGCGGGAACGATCGCCGTGGCCGTTCCCGGCGATCACAGCGCCCGGCACGATTTCAGCATGGCTGCCTTGGTCGTCGACTCTCTGGCCGACCCGCGTTTATACGCCCTGTTGGGCATTCCGCGACCCGCCGCACTCGATCAAGACACTACGTCGTAATCCTGATCGTCTTCCGGCCGAAGTGCCTGCTGTTTCCCGCACACAATGGGCACGGCAAGCGTTCTTGGGCTGCGTGTGCAGAAGCGTTCCCATGTTCGGCGCCGGGGTGCGCAAATCTTGCATACCGAGCAACGATTTCGCCTCCCGTGTTGAAAACAAGCGAGCCTTTCGCGCGTCGATTCATCCTCACCTAGGCCGCTCTTCCGGCTCGACAGCGAAGAAAACGACCGCCTCTTCGGTATTCAGCGGCCGTTTGGCACGATTCGTGCTTTTGCTCTGCGATTCGAACGAAGCATCTCCCGGTTTCGAACCTCACCACCTTTGACGGAGAGAACCAGATGTCGACCGAATCGCCCCAAGAAACCATCCGCAAACAGAACCACGAGGATGGTTCTCCCACTCGCCCCGGCTTCAAAATGCAGGCGTTTACGTCGCTTCTATTGCTCTGTTCTTTTATAGCAATGCTGCTGTCGGGGGTGATGCTCTATCTGTCACCCATGGGCAGGGTCGCCAAATGGACCGACTGGTCGTTGCTGGGACTGGGCAAAGAGGAATGGGCTGCCGTCCACATCAACAACAGCATCCTGTTTTTGGCGGCGGCAATTCTGCACATCTACTTCAATTGGCGTTTGTTGGTCGCCTATTTGACCAAGAAAGCACGCGGTGCAGGCCGACGGCAGCTCGAATTGGGGTTGGCGGTCGTGCTCACGATCGCCGTCGTCGGCGGAACGATCTACAATCTGCCGCCGTTTTCCACGGTGATGGCCTGGAACGAACAAATCAAACGTTATTGGGAAGCCCGATCGCCGGCCGCCCCGGCCCCGCACGCCGAAGAATTCACGATCGCACGTTTGGCCGAAATGTACAGCTTGCCGCCCGACGAAGTCGTTGCCGTGCTTACCGAGGCCGGCTTCGAGTGTCCGAGCCCGGAATCGCGGGTGCGCGATGTTGCCGAAAGCAAAGGGGTTCCGCCCGCGATGCTGTTTCAAACGCTGCGAGAACGGTTCCCCCAAATCCAATCGCCGAACGGAGCGTCGCCCGGTCCCGGCTTCGGACGCGGAATGGGCATGGGACGCGGATTCGGCATGGGCCGCGGGTTCGGCATGGGCGGCTTCCACGACGATGAATCTTCGTTGCCCGACGCAAGCGAGCACGAACGCCGCTCCCCCGGTGCCCGCGAAGCGTCTCCAACCGATGAAGCCGACTAACGTACCTTGATCGGACCGATATACTTCTCGGCAACGACCACATTGTCGAATCGCACGCTCTGCGAACGGGGAGGATCCGGATCCCGATTTTGCCTCGCGGCGTTCTCGGTTACGTAGTCCAGCAGCCAAAAGAAATTGATCTTGAGGTCTTCGCTGGAACGCCACCGAAAACCTTCGAACGGTTCACC
>CAYVVR010000337.1:0-894 GCA_964454655.1 uncultured Planctomycetaceae bacterium
CACATCGCATCGTACCTCCGGGTGTCGAACATGAGAATCCTGCGTCGGCGGGACCGGCGACGATCACGCTCACCTTCGATCGACGCGGCGAGGTCTCCGTTACCCGAGTCGATTTCACCGCTCCGTTTGTGCCGGCGAAAGCCCAACGTCTTGGCAACCCCGACAAGTTCGCCGTCGTGGTCGACAACGCAGCGTGGAACGTTTCCGGCTTCGTTCAGCTCGCGGGGAAGGAGTGGTCGGGACACATCGACCTGCGCGAAACCGGCGGTCGGCTTCACCCGATTCTGCCGGGATTGGACGGCCGGCACGATCTCCAACTCGCCTTGTCGCGGGCCTTCGCCGAAATCGCCGATCTGGAAGCGTCGATCGAACTTTCCGGCACGACGGAAAATCTTCAGATGCATCTCGCATCGAACCTCGACGACCGTGTCGATCTCGCCGTGCAACAGGCCGTGCTCGGTGCGTTGGCGACTCAACGCGAACGCCTCGAACAAATGTACCAATCGGAGCTTCGCCGTCGCTTGACGCCGCTGGACCAACTCATGCAAACCCATCCGCAGCAATTGCTGGCCCAATGGCAAGGGCTTCAGCGCGACCTGGAACAGCTTGCGGCACAAACCGGCGTCATGAATCAAGTTCCCGACCTCTCCGGGAACATTCCGCCCGAGGTCGCCTCGCGGATCGGCCAAGCGCTCGGCGGCTCACTCCCCGGCCCGATCTTCGCCCCGACGGCCGGAACGGCGGCAAACGGCCAACCGCCGGGCCCCACGGCAGGTGATGTAAATCTCCCGAACGTAATCGGTTCGGCCCTGAACGGTCTGATGCCGCCGGAGGCAGCCGCACCACAGGCGCCCGAACGGCCGACGGGAAGTCTTCCCCCGCTGTGGCGGTAGA
>CAYVVR010000337.1:904-5006 GCA_964454655.1 uncultured Planctomycetaceae bacterium
ACCGTTTACCGGCGGCAGCACGGCTTCCGCGTAAGAACCTGCCCCACGTCGCTAACTCTCGACGTCGGTGCGTATCGGTCCACAGTCTTTTTTTCGAGGGCAGGACAAGCGATCGCCGCTCCGCGGCAGCTTGTCAGCGGTCGTCACCGTGGCGACAATAGAGCTTTCGTGGAATCGGCAACATGATCGGGCAGGGGGGGCTTCGTGCCCGTCGTACTCCGGTTCTCTCCGCATTCTTTGCAAGCTTTAGGGAGCAATCCTGCGATGTCGAAATGCGTGTTGGCCTACTCAGGCGGCTTGGATACGTCGGTCATCCTCGGCTGGTTGATCGAACAAGGTCACGAAGTGCACGCGGTGTACGTCGACCTCGGTCAGCCCTGCGAGGATCGCGAAGCCATCTTGGAAAAAGCCAAGAACATCGGCGCGGCATCGGCCCGCATCGTCGATGCACGCGAAGAGCTTTGCCGCGATTTCGCGTTTCCGGTCCTTCAATGGCAGGCGCGATACGAAGACCTCTATCTTCTCGGCACATCCATTGCCAGACCGTTGATCTCGAAGGTGTGCCTGCAAGTCGGGCGTGAGGTCGGTGCCGACGCCTTCGCCCATGGGGCGACCGGAAAAGGCAACGACCAATGCCGTTTCCAACTGGCGGCCGAAGCCCTCGATCCGAACATCAAAATCATCGCTCCCTGGCGTATCGAGGCGTTTCGGCAGCGATTCCCCGGGCGATCGGAAATGATCGCGTTCTGCGAAGAAAAGAATATTCCGGTCAAGGTTACCGCCGCAAAACCGTACAGTTCCGACGAAAACTGCCTGCACATCAGCTACGAGGCGGGCAAACTCGAAGACCTAACGGTCAACGGCGTGGAACTCGTCGACTTCGGGATGACGGTTTCGCCCCAAGAGGCTCCCGATGCCGTCGAGAAAGTTACGATCGGGTTCCACGAAGGTGTGCCCGTCAGCGTAAACGGCGAAGCGTTGAGTCCTTACGGGATCGTCGCAAAGCTCAACGAAATCGGGGGGCGAAACGGAATCGGTCGCATCGACATCGTTGAAAACCGTTTCGTCGGCATGAAAAGTCGCGGCGTGTACGAAGCTCCCGGCATGACGCTTCTGTACTTCGCCCATCGCGTCGTCGAGCAACTGACCTTGGATCGCGACTTGACCCATCTACGCGACCGCTTGGCTCCGGAGGTCGCCGAGATGGTCTACTACGGCTTCTGGTACCACGCCAAGCTCGATGCGTTGATGGCGTTCATTCGCGAAGCCCAAAAGCCCGTCACCGGGACGGTCACGCTTGCGTTGTACAAGGGCAACATGATGGTCGACAGCCGCGAAAGCCCCAACAGCCTGTACGACGAAGGAATCGCGACCATGGAAGGCGGCGGCGACTACAACCAAACCGACGCCGAAGGCTTCCTGCGGATCCAAGGTTTGCCGTCGCGGGTGCAAGGCAAAGTGCGACCTCGCAGCTACTAATCGCTGCCCGCTGTACAGAAGAGTCGGAACGGCTCCGTCGGTTAGGTGCACTCCCTTTCCGACGGAGCCGATTTTTCGTCGTCGTTGCGAAATCGGCCGCTGCAACAGCCCCGTTGCCGATCAGCAAGCCTCCGTCGCCGCCACCAACTCGCCGACGAACTTCCCCACGGCGGCTATGGCCTCGTCGCGGGAGCGTCCCGCGTTTTCTGCAATCCGACGGACGATGGCGGAACCGACGATGAACCCGTCGGCTACGGGAGCAAGTCGTCGGATGTGTTCCGGCTTACTGATGCCGAAGCCGATGCAGATCGGCAAATCGGTTTCTCGACGCAGGGCGGCGACGCTGTCCAACAAGTCCGGCGGCAACTCGTTCCGTTCGCCGGTCGTACCGGCGACCGAAACGTAATAGATGAACCCCGTAGCTTGTTTTGCGATGCGAACGGCCCGCTCGTGCGGCGTCGTCGGCGTCACCAACTGGATCAAGCTGACGTCGGCCTCGTGACAAACCGCGGCAAGTTCTTCGGCTTCTTCGACCGGCAAATCGGGCACGATGAGGCCCGCCACTCCCGCTTCAGCCGCCTGCCGGACATAGGTCGCCGGTGTTTTCCGGTACACGATGGCGTACGATACCATCGTGACCAACGGCATCGACACTTCGGACGACAGGTTGCCGAGCATGCGCAAGATGTCGTCCACGCGAACCCCCGAGGCCAACGCTCGCGTATACGAAGCTTGAATGACCGGCCCGTCGGCAATCGGATCGCTGTACGGAATTCCGACCTCACACAAATGACTGCCGCGTGCGGCCAATTCCCGAATAACGGCCGCCGTGAAGTCGAGATCGGGATCTCCCGCCGTAACAAAGGGCATGAAAGCCTTGCGGTTTTCCTGTCGCAGTTTCGCAAACAACGTATCGATCGCAGACATGGCGTTGGGCTTCGATGGGGTTCTCGAAGGAAGAGGGAAACCGTTCGGCGGCTTGCGCTATAGTTCTTCGCCGAGCAACCGGCCCACTTCTTGGGCATCCTTGTCGCCGCGTCCCGAAAGGCACACGACGATCGACGAATCTTTCGGGCGATTGCGAGCGGCCTTCATGGCGTACGCGACCGCGTGCGAACTTTCGAGGGCCGGCAAGATGCCCTCCAACCGTGCAAGCGTTTGGAAGGCTTCGAGGGCCTCGGTGTCGGTCACATTCGTGTATTCGGCCCGCCCCGTCTCTTTCCAATAACTGTGTTCCGGTCCGACGCCCGGGTAATCCAAACCGGCCGAAATCGAATGGACGTCGCACGTTTGGCCGTCGTCGTCTTGTAGGACGTACGAAAACGAGCCGTGCAGCACACCGGGGCGTCCGTAACACAGCGTCGACGCGTTTTCGCCTGGGTTCGACGATCGCCCGCCGGCCTCGACGCCGACCAGAGCGACATCATCGTCTTCGACGAAGGCATAAAACATTCCGGCAGCGTTGCTTCCGCCGCCCACGCACGCAACGACCAACTCGGGCAATCCACCAAGCTGTTCCAGGCACTGCCGCCGGGTCTCGTGCCCGATGACCGATTGAAAATCGCGAACGATCATCGGAAACGGATGCGGCCCCATCACCGAACCGAGGCAATAATGCGTCGTCTCGACCGATCCCATCCAGTCGCGCATCGCTTCATTGATCGCATCGCGAAGCGTGCGCGATCCGCTGGTCACGGCGCGAACCTCCGCCCCCAACAATTTCATATTGAAGACGTTGGGCTTCTGACGCCGGATGTCTTCCTCGCCCATGTAGACGACGCATTCCAGGCCGAAGCGGGCACAGGCCGTCGCCGTCGCCACGCCGTGCTGCCCGGCACCGGTTTCGGCGATCACTCGCCGCTTACCCATTCGAATCGTCAACAAGGCCTGCCCGAGCGTGTTGTTGATTTTGTGCGCACCGGTATGGTTCAAATCTTCCCGTTTCAAGAAGATCCGTGCCCCGCCGCAGTGCTCGGTCAATCGCTCGGCGAAGTACAACGGCGAGGGTCTGCCGACATAATGTCGGTACAAGCGTTCGAGTTCCTCGCGGAAATCAGGGTCGGCCTTCGCCTGCGCATACTGCTCGGCCAATTCGTCGAGCGCCCGAGTCAGTGTCTCGGGTACATAGCGCCCACCGAAAAGCCCGAAACGGCCGGATTCGTCGGGTACCTTTTGCGTAGCCTTCATCTCATCTCCCGGGCCGAAGCCCACATCTCCCATCCCCCCAGGCATTGGGGGCCAGATGACGACGAAAGTTTTATTGTCCTCACTGCCGTCGGTACCGGCAAGCCCGCAGAAATCGATTCTTTCGCTTACCAATCGCCCCGGGATCGTCGGCCAATCCTCTGGCAGGATCGACGCAACCCGTATTTTCGAACTTTCCGCAGCCGGCCATCCGCCTCAATACCCTTGGGCGTCTTGCTTGCGCCGATTCGGTAAGCTACGAACCTAGCAGAGGTCTACCGTCCCCGTTCCGTGTTTACGTCTAGGCGCGTCACCATTTGCCGCAAGAACAGCCATGCCCAGTGTTGATGCCGAGGCACAAGCGGAATTCTACCGACTCGTCACTCGGTTGATGCGAGATGCGGCCGACGATCCGAGTCGCGAACGGCGGGGACAACGC
>CAYVVR010000338.1:0-4999 GCA_964454655.1 uncultured Planctomycetaceae bacterium
GCGGCTTCTAAACGCAAGAGGAACGTCGAACGATCGCCCGAATTTTCGTGTGTTCGCTGTTCGAGCAAAACCGACAGACGCTTCGCTTGGTCTTCGGGTAGACGGGCGATTACGTCGAGCACTTCCATGGCGATCGGCCGTCCCGCTTCGATCTCGGCCAGCAACAACTCGGCGGCCGAGTCGCCCTCGCCTTGGGTCCACAACCATCGAAGACGCGCCGCAGTGCACAACGCCTCGGGCAGCGGATACTGCATGGAGTCGTCAGGAATCGATTCGATCAGGGAGAACCAAGACGGCACCTGCTCCGCACACCCGGCTTCCAACAGACATGACACGGCCGGCCAGACATGTTGCGCCGCCGCCAGCGTCGCTTTCCGTTCCCCATCGCGTCCTTCGGCCGCTGCTTCGACTGCAATCGTTCGCGCTTGTTCGTAAACCTCCGCCCCACGATCGAAATCGCCCACCTCGTACAAGCTGCGTCCGAGACCGCACAATACACGCACCGTTTCGACGAGGTCGTGATCGGCTTGTGAATTGCTTTCGAAACACTTCAGGATCTTGCGGTACACCGGCACGGCAAGCCGGTGGTCGCCGCGCTGCGCGAGGTAGCGCGAAGCGAAATGAAGCCACGCAAGCGGCGGATCGAATTCAGTCGTCCATACCGACACCGCAATGCGCTCGGCGGCTTCATCGCGCAGCCCCAAACGTAACGCAACGTTCACGGCGGCAGTGATGATAGTAGGACTATTCGGCGCGAAGACGCTCGCTCGCCGGTAACATGCCGCCGCTTCGGCATCACGATGCTCGTTCTCGTAGGACGAAGCAAGCGAGAAAAGAAGTAAGGCTCGGTCCGAATCGCGTTGCCCGTCGCCGGCGGTCTCGGCCGTTTGGCCCCGTGTCACGTCGCTCGGCGGTGCAGCGGCAACGCGAGGCGGCATGCCGCAAACAGCGGCTACGCCAAGAAAAGCAATCGTAAAGGCAAACCGACAATGATCGACGAACGATTGCTCGGAACGAGCCTGGAACGTCGGGAGACGACGCGATTCGGGTGTCGTGTGCCGGTTTTCGTTGATCGAATCGAGGGCCGTCACCGCGGCTTTCGGCGAGAGGATTTCGCCGTCTTCTTGGCCTTAGAAGATTTCGATGCCGATTTCCGCTTCGCCGTTTTCTTGGCGGTTTTTTTCGCTTTGGCGGGCTTCTTTGTTTTCTTAGCGCTTGCAGCTTTCTTGCGGGTCGACTTCTCGTCGGCCGGCTTGCCGACGGCTTCCGCTTCTTCGGTTTTTTCCTGGTCGCTCTTGCGACGTCGGGCTTTTGCCTTTTCGGCTTTCTTCTCTTCGATCGCCGCCCGACGCCGCTTGGCGGAACGTCGCGTGGGCAGCAATTCGGCCGCTTCGGGGCGCAACCCCACGATGAACTTGCGGACGTTCGTCGAGAAAGGATTGGCGATGTACGCCGCCCCCAACTCGTGCAGCAAGCTTCCGAACTCGCAGCCGTCTTTCTTCGAAATGGCGCGTTCGAGGCCCGGTACCGTGCCCGACTGAATGTCTTCTTCGCGTGCAAGCCCCAACAGATTCAACACCGTCAGCGCGCCGCGATCCAACGGAATGCTGTGCCCTTGCAACTGCCACTGAATCACGCACGAAATCATGAAGCCGTCGCAACCGTCGATCTTCTGGAGTTCGGCGACGACGGCCTTGAGCTTCTCTTTTCGCAGCCCTTCGAGATCGAACGAAAAACGACTTTCGAAAACGTGTTGCAACGTCTGTTTCACGCGTGCCGCGGCCGCCGCGGGATCGGGCAGCTCGGTCATGACCTCGACCAAGTCTCGAATCGAGCTGACGCGAACCTCATTCCAATCGAAGAACTCGCGGCGAATGCGCTCGAATACTTTGCGGGCCTTCGTGTAGGGCGTATCCTCTAAGCACGCCGCAAAGAGCAAGCCGTCGAGCAGGGGCATGTCTTTGTCCGGAACGAAAGGCTTGTAGGCCTTTTTCAGCGCCTTGAACAGTTGCACGAACTGCTGACTTCGATTGCTCGCGCCCATGGTTCCCCTGTTCGCTCATGAAGAAGGCTGACTGATTCTCGACGTTTCGGAAGATCCTCTCGCCGAAACGTCACCCGTATCGCGTCGTCACCGATCGAAAACCATCTCGCCGCGACGTCGGTTTCGATCAAGCATCGTCTGCGCGCTGTTCATCGGCGGAATCCGTGCCGAAGTCTTCTTCCCGGCGGTCGCTGTCGCCGGCGGCTTCGTCGCGAGGCAATACCTCGGCCAGGATGCGGGAAACCTCGATCGATTTCTTGACGCCCTGGTCGAGGAAAAAACGTAATTTAGGGGTGTATCGCGTGTCGATCTTGTCGGCACAGCGGGCCTGCAAGAATCCCGCGGCGCTCTCCAACCCGCGAAGCGCCAGCTTCTGGCGTTTTTCGTCTCCCATGACCGACACGTGCACCTTGGCCGACCGCATATCGGCGGCGACTTCGACATACGTCACGGTGACGTCGCGCACCCGCGGATCCTTCAATTCGAACAGGATGGCGGAACTGACGACTTGTCGTACCGCCTCAGCCATTTTCAACACACGCCGTGAGGTCATCCGACCGCCTCCAGCCTCCCGCTGCCATGGGTTCCACCGCCCGGTTCAGTCGTCGAGCGACCGTTGCACCTCTTCCACGCGAACGGCTTCGAGGATGTCGCCTTCTTTGATGTCGTTGAAACCGGCCAACTTGATCCCGCATTCCATTCCTTCCCGCACTTCGCGGACATCGTCTTTTTCGCGTCGCAACGACTCGATGGGGTACACCCCGATGATGCGATTCTCGCGAATCACGCGGAGCTTCGCGTCGCGCGGTACGATTCCCGCCAATACGCGGCAACCGGCAATGGAACCGATCCGACTGATGTGGAACACCCGCTGTACCAGGGCCCGGCCGACGTCGATTTCTTCCTCGGCCGGCTTGAGCATGCCTTCCAACGCGGCCTTCAGATCGTCGGTAAGTTGATAGATGATGTCGTACCGTCGAATCTGAACTTTCAACTGCTCGGCCAATCGGCGAGCTTTTTCATCCGGAACGACATTGAAGCCCAAAATGACGGCGTCGGAGGCGTCGGCCAAGTGGACGTCGGCCTCGGTAATCCCGCCGACCATGGCTTGGAGCACCTTGATCTGGACTTCGGGATGCTCCAATTTCTGGAGTTCTTTCAAAACTGCTTCGAGCGACCCGCGAACATCCGCCCGCAAGATGATGTTCAACGTACGAACCTGCTCTTCTTCCAATCGCTCGAACAGGTTTTCGAGGGTCACGTGCGGACGGCGTTCGGCCAGTTCCTGCTCGCGCAGTCGTTCCGCCCTCGCCTCGGCGATACGACGCGCCTCGGCAATGTCGTCGAGCACGTAAAAGCGATCGCCGGCGTCGGGCACCTGATCCAAGCCGACCAGGTCGACCGGTGTCGACGGGCCGACCTCGGAATGCCTTTTGCGGGGTTGCAGCGTGTCGTACATCGCCTTCACGCGGCCGTGACCGGGACCGCACACGACGACGTCGCCGACTTTGAGTTTCCCTTTTTGGACCAGAACCTTCGCCACGACGCCGCGTCCCGGCTGCACCTCCGCCTCAAGACACGTTCCGCACGCCGGGCGTTCCGGATCGGCCTTGAACTCGTAAAGTTCGGCCAACGTGAGGACGGTTTCCATCAACTCGTCGATTCCCTGCCCGGTCAGTGCACTGGTCCGGACGACTTCGACGTCGCCGCCCCATTCGCTGGGCAACAGATCCATTCCCGCCAACTGTTGCAGCGTGGTTTCGGGAACCACACCGGGCAGATCGATCTTATTCAAAGCCACGACGATGGGGACACCGGCCGCCCTCGCGTGGTTGATGGCTTCTTCCGTTTGCGGCATGACGCCGTCGTCGGCGGCGACGACCAACACGACGATATCGGTGACGTTGGCCCCCCGTGCCCGCATGGCCGTGAATGCCTCGTGGCCGGGTGTATCGACGAAGGCCACGGCGCGACCGTCTTTTTCAACGCGGTACGCCCGAATGTGCTGCGTAATACCGCCTTTTTCTCCGGCGACCACGTTCAGGTCCAAGATGCGGTCCAACAAGGAGGTTTTTCCGTGGTCGACGTGCCCCAGGAAGGTCACCACCGGCGGCCGCGGCGCCATTCGGCTTTCATCGTCGAGAGAATCCCACAGGGCGGCGACCTTTTCTTCCGGATCGACTTCCTTGCGGAATTCGACCTCGACGCCCAACTCGATCGCCAACAGTTCGGCCGTTTCGGGATCGAGCACGGCGTTGATATTCGCCATGATGCCCATTCCGAGCAGCTTAGCCAGAACGGTCTGCGCCGGAACTCCCAGCGCCTCGGTGAAATCTCGCACGGTGCAAGGCAGCTCGAGCACCACCGTCCCCTTTCGCGGAGCAGCCGTCGAAGTCTTTCCGGTGCGGCGGAGGCGCGTTTGCCGAACCTGCCGCGTCGGCGTTGCGATCGGCGAATCATCGTCGTCTTCCACACGGACACGGCGGTCCGTGCGTTTGCGCTTGCCGCCCTTGGGACCGCGTTCGCGTTCCAGCTCCTCTTCCAGCTTGTCACGTCGGCCGCGTTGGCGAGGCAACAGCGGCACAGAGCCGGCTTCTTTGATGTCGCCGGTGCCTTTCTTGCCTTTGCGTCGGGCCTCTTGCTGACGCATATGCTCGGCCAGCGGCTTGCTTCCCAACGCGCCGGGCTTCAAGCGGATTTCCGGTTTTTGAGCGGGCTGCTCGTCGGGCTTCGGCGTCGTCGGAAGTTTCGCCTGGGGAATCGGCGGCAGCTTGAACAACCGAGGGAGCTTCGGTTTGGGTTTCGCTTTCTCCCGCGGTTCCTTCGCCGATTTCTCCCCGGCTTTGACCGGTCGACCGCCCAACGGTCGCACGGGCGCCTTAGGATCGACCGGCGGAATCGGCGGGATCGGCGAGGAAGGCTTTTCCGTACCGGATGCGTCCCCCTCGTCGGACG
>CAYVVR010000339.1:0-4993 GCA_964454655.1 uncultured Planctomycetaceae bacterium
TCGCCTACCATGGCCGTCGGACCGCGTTCGGCGGAAAGACGTCGGATCGTTTCGATTTTGTCCGCCGGAAGGAGTTCGCCGCGGGCTTCGTCGATTCCCAGTTCGCCGGCCGTTTTGTCGACGACAGCCTGTCGGTCGCCGGAAAGAATGAGCACGCCGATTCCCAGGCGTTTGAGTTCTGCGATGGACGACTTCGCGTCGGCACGCGGAGTATCGGCAAGCAAAACGACGCCCAGCAGATTATCGTCGTCCGCGACGAAAACAGCAGTTTCTGTCGGTTCACCGATAGCGCTCAAAAAGGCGCGGCATTGTTCGCCCCAACCTTGCGAGTCGAAGTAGTGGCGACTTCCGACGAAGTACCTCCGACCGTCGATCATTCCGGTGATGCCGCCGCCCGGCGTTTCTTCGCCCTCGGCGACCGAGTGCAACGTCACGTTGCGGGCGCGTGCGTAGGACGTGACGGCCTTGGCAAGCGGATGGTCGCTGACCGATTCCAGCGAACCGGCCACGCTCAATAGAGTGTCTTCATCGCCCGATCGAACGTGGATTGCAACCACTTGCGGTTTTCCTTCGGTGAGTGTACCGGTTTTGTCGAAGGCGATCGCGCGTAGCGAGGCGGCCGCCTCCAAGTAACGACCGCCTTTGACGATCACTCCGGCCGCGGCGGCGCGATACAAACCGGCTACGACCGTTACCGGTGTCGAAATGACCAGAGCGCACGGACAGGCGACGACCAACACGACCAAGGCGCGATAGGCCCATTCCGCAGGCGGCAGACTGGCGGCTCCGGCGATCCCCAACCAAGACGCCGTGGCGCCGACGACGCCGACTGCCGTCGCCAGTGCGATCACCGCCGGCGTGTATTTGGCGGCAAAGCGGTCGATTTGGGTTTCGGCCTTCGACCGGTTACCACGCGCCTGGTCGATCAGCCGTCGGATTCCGGCAATCAGCGACTGATCGGGCGGGACGGCCGCCTCGAACACCAGCACGCCGGTGGTGTTTAACGACCCGGCATAAACCGGATCGCCGGGCTTCTTTTCTTGCGGCATGCTTTCACCGGTTACCGGGGCTTCATCGACGGCCGATGTGCCGCGATAGACGCGACCGTCGGCGGGGATGCGTTCTCCGGGCTTCACGAGCAGTCGATCGCCGGGCCGAATCGCCGCGACCGGTACGTCGCGTACATCGTCGTCCGCATTCCAAAGATGGGCAACTTGCGGCACGAGGGTGACGAGCCGGGCAATCGCCCGTTGTGCCCGAGTGAGTGAGAAATCTTCGATCCAAAGTGACAAGCCGTACAACACGACCGCCACGGCGCCTTCCCAGGTGCTTTTCGTAAGCACGGCACCAATCACGGCAATCGTCATCAGCACGTTCATGTCGAGCGACTTGAGCCGTATCGCCGTCCAAGCCTCGCGGAAAAGCGGAATGCCGGCCGTGGCGACGGTCGCCAATAGAAATGCTTGGATCACCCAACCGGCGTTACCGAAGCCGACGAAATACGAAACGGCGGCAAGTAGAAAGACGATTCCGGCAACCAATGTCGGCGGCAGAGGAACCAGCCGATCATCGGCGACGGCGTGAGATGCCGTGTCGTGAATCGGGATGAGGGAAAAGCCGGTCGTCTCTAGGGCGGTTGTCAGCTCTTCTTCGGAACACGTATCGGGCGCATAGCGAATCGTGAGTTCGCGGGCGACGTAGTCGGGCTCGAGGGAGATGGTGTCTTTCCACGCGCGCAGGGCTTTCTGGATCACCGCCGTTTCATTGGGGCAGTGGAGTTCCGGGATATGAAATCGCAATTCCTTGCGGCGGTCGTCACGGGCCATACGGTCCCCCTTGCCGCGGTCGTCGCTTGTCGTGCCGACGATCGCAACGACGTTTTTGTTTCGAATGGGAGGAGTTTCGGTAGGTCCTGCTTTTGGTATCGTGCATATGATATCATATCGGGTTCCGGCGCGGGGCTTGAAGCATCGGCGGTCGGACGCAAAACCGCGAGCCCAAATCGGGAGTTGCTCGAATGAAGATTCACGGGACGACGATTTTGACCGTGCGAAAGGATGATCGTGTTGCGATCGGCGGTGACGGGCAGGTCACGCTGGGGACCGCCGTCATGAAGGCCGATGCCGTCAAGATACGGAAAATGGCCGACGGACGCGTACTGACGGGGTTTGCCGGCGCTACCGCCGACGCATTTGCGCTTTTCGAGCGATTCGATGCCAAGCTGAAAGACTATCCCGGCAATTTGCCTCGGGCGGCGACCGAGTTGGCCAAAGAGTGGCGAACCGATCGGGCGCTGCGACGGCTCGAGGCCATGCTTATCGCCGTAGATCGCGAGCATACCCTGCTGATTACCGGAACCGGCGACGTCGTGCAGCCCGGCGACGGAATCCTCGGGATCGGTTCGGGGGGCAATTACGCCGTCGCCGCCGCCCGGGCGCTGGTTGCCCATTCGGGGCTTTCGGCTTCGGAGATCGTGCGGGAAGCGTTGTTGATCGCTGCGGAGATCGACATCTACACGAATACCAATATCGTCGTGGAGGAGTTGCCGTGCACCAATTGACGCCCCGCGAAATCGTCGCGGAACTGGATCGATTCATCGTGGGCCAGGAAAAAGCCAAGCGGGCGGTAGCGATCGCCGTTCGCAACCGTTGGCGCCGAAAGCAACTCGATGAAGATATGCGCCGCGAGGTGTTGCCCAAGAATATCTTGATGATCGGACCGACGGGCGTCGGCAAGACCGAGATCGCGCGTCGCCTGGCCGCCCTGACCGACTCGCCGTTCGTCAAAGTCGAGGCGACGAAGTACACCGAGGTCGGGTACGTCGGTCGCGACGTCGAAAGCATGATTCGCGATTTGGTGGAAAATGCCATCGTATTGGTGCGCGATCGCGAGCGAGAAAAGGTGCTCGACGAGGCCAAACGCCGCGTCGAAGATCGCTTGGTGGGGATTTTGGCCGGACAAGAGGCGGCTCCGGCCGAAGGGCCCTCGGCCGATCCGGAACGACGAAGCCGCACCTACGAGAAGCTGCGGGAAATGCTCGCCGAGGGAATCTTCGATCACCGACGAGTCGAGGTTCGAATCCGGCAGAGGTCACCACGAATTCTCTTTTCCGGCGGCGGAATGGAGCAAATCAACTCCGATTTGCAGTCGATGTTCGAACAACTCATGCCGCCGAAATCGAAAACGGTTTCGCTCACCGTCGCCGAAGCGAAGAAATTGCTACTGGAAGAAGAGTGTGACGCCCTGATCAACTTCGAGCAGGTGAAATCCGAAGCGATCCAACTTGCCGAAGAGTCGGGCATCGTTTTCATCGATGAGATCGACAAAGTGACCGCCCGAGAAGGCGCTCACGGTCCCGATGTGTCGCGAGAAGGAGTGCAGCGCGACTTGCTGCCGATCATCGAAGGTACTACCGTCCAAACGCGGCACGGGCACGTCAAGACGGATCACATTCTGTTCATCGCAGCCGGCGCGTTTCACCGCAGCAGCCCCAGCGACCTCATGCCGGAATTGCAGGGGCGGTTTCCCATCCGTGTCGAGCTGGACGACTTGACGCGGGAAGATTTCATTCGGATTCTCAAAGAGCCGCAGAACTCGCTGTTGAAACAGTATCGGGCCCTCTTGGAGACCGAAAACGTTCTCATCGAGTTCCGCGACGACGCCGTCGAAGCGATCGCCGATTACGCTTACCGCGTGAATCAAACGACCCAAAACATCGGCGCAAGGCGTCTCTATACGATCTTGGAGCGGCTTTTGGAAGACATTTGTTTCGATACGCCCGACTGCATTTCGGGGCGTATCGAGTTGGACGCCAACTACGTCAACGAAAAGCTAGCCGACGTCGCCGAGAACGAAGACGTCAGCCGCTTCATCTTGTGATCACATCGATCGCACAGGCCGAGAACCCGTGAAACGCCGCGACGCTTCGAGGTCTCGCGGCGTACTTATTCTTGGGTGCCGGGGTTGTCCGACGCGAAAAGGGCTTTCAGGGCCTGTTGGAGGTTCGTACGCGTCGTGTTGGAGTACTCGATGTCCAACCAAAGGATGGTTCCTTGCGCGTCGAGCAAGTAGAGTCGAGGCAGCTTTTCGCTGGCCACGGCGTCGAACAGTTTTCCTTCCGGATCGAGCAGCACGTCGTATTCGGCTCCCGCTTCGTCGACGGGCTTTTGCGCGGCGTCGGCGTCCGCTTTTTCGCAGACGGCGACCACGCCCAAGCCGGCGTCGCCGTACGATTCGAAACAGTCGCGTTGCACGTCTTCCAACAAGTTGACCGCTTGGAGCTGCGACACGGCGTCTTGTCCGGCATCGAACAACACGATCAACGTCGCCTTGCTGCCGATAAGCGATTGCAACGTCGCGTTATCGCCGTCAAGACGCGGCAGTTCGATGTCGAGCGGGAACGCGTCGCCCACGAAAACCTTGCAGGTTTTCCGATGACGGGCGGTTCAGCCGCCGGTTCCGATGTCGTCGCGTCGGCGCTCATCGACGAGTCGGAAGGCGACTGCTCGGCAGCCGATTCGCTCGGTTCGGCCGCTTCTGAAGTGGCGGTTTCGTCCTGCGGGCCTGCTGCGGCGGTCGTGTCGTTGCTGGCCTCGGTATCGGTTCCCTGCTGCGGAGAGGGACATCCGACCATCAATACCAAGCCGAGAAGAACCACCGCCGACACATTCCATCGCGTACCGAATTTTTTCATATGCTTCGCTCCTGAAGGCGGTTTGGAATCCGATTCCCTGGTTTTTGTACGGCTCAATCCCACGTAGGCACATGGGAACCCCTACGTTGTAGAGTTTTTTACGCCGTCTGTCAAAAAGAGGAGCGAACGAACGTCCAGCCTTCGACACATCGGTGCGTCGGAAAGCGGCGGTGTTCGGAAGAGACCACACTAGGCGTACACGCTACGCCCGCGAAAGTCGCAGGTCGAATGAGGTGCGACGTGTTCCGTCGGCAAACACCGCATGCGCGGCGGCGGTTAGAACATGCCGCAAGTCCCGGA
>CAYVVR010000340.1:0-4986 GCA_964454655.1 uncultured Planctomycetaceae bacterium
AGCTTCCTTCGGCAAAGTCAGCCTTACACGGCCGTCCTCTTGAGTGAATTCCAAATCCTGATGATCGACCAACAGATACGCTCGGTCGACTTTGCTCAACAGACCGGGCAGATCAAACGTGCCGGTCGCCGGCCAGTCAAAGATGATGAGGTAGAGTTTGCCGGGCTTGCTGGTGCAGCGCCAGTCCCAGATGGGCTCGTATCGCTTCTTGCCTTGTTTCTTGGGGTTGATCTGCAAATGCGGGTAATGAAACGGTGAACGCCGACTGCCGTATATCGCTTCGCCGTTCACTTTCATCCATTGCCCAATCTCGTTGAGGATCTTGATACTGGGTTCCGGAAATTCTCCTTCGGCGGTGGGACCGACATTCAACAGGAAGTTTCCGCCCTTGCTAGCGATATCGCAAAGGTGGCGAATCAACATATCGCTTGTTTTCCAGCGATCATCTTCGCTGCTATAGCCCCAGCTGCCGTTCATCGTCATGCAGGTTTCCCAGTCTCGGCCGGGAAATCCTTCGGGCGGAATGTTTTGCTCCGCGACTTGGTAATCGCCCATGAAGCCTCCACCGAGTCGGTTGTTCGTAATGACATTCGGGCGAAGGCTTTGCACGAGGTTGTGAAGCTTCTCGGCTTGAGCTTGGGTGATATTCGGTCGGCCGCTGCCCGGCGTGTCCCACCATAGCACGGCGGGAAACTCGTCGTAGCGGGTGAGCAATTCCTTTAGCTGCGGCACGGCCACGTTGTCGATGTAGTCGTCCATGTCGCGATGTTGCGCCGGGTCCCACTTGTTCTGCTCGCCGCCGCTCACGGCTCCGCCGTTGACCCAGTCCTGCGCTTGGGAATAGTAAAAGCCAAGTTTGAGGCCGTGTTTTCGGCAAGCCTCTGCAAGCTCTTGCAACGGGTCATGCTTCCACGGTGTTGCATCGTAAATGTTCCATTCGTTGACCTTGGTCGGATACATCGCAAATCCGTCGTGATGTTTGGCCGTGATGACAATGTACTTCATCCCGGCGTTCTTGGCCGTTTCGACCCAAGCGTCGGCGTTGAATTTGACGGGATTGAAATCCTTGGCGTACCGTTGATACTCGGCTATCGGAATTCTGGCCCCCTGCATGATCTTTTCGGCATACCCCTTCACCCGCTCGCCTCGGTAGATTCCCGCAGGCACCGAGTAGACGCCCCAGTGGATAAAGAGGCCGAACTTCGCATCCCGCCACCACGCCATGCGTGTGTCGCGCTGCGCCTCCTCATACCGCCGAGGTGCGGAAGCGGCGGTCTCCGCTGCCGTTTGGGCGTGCAAAGGAGTGGCGGTCGACAGCAGCATCGCGATGAAGCAACCACCGACGGTGAAGCGAATCATGGACGGGCTCCTGCAAACACCAATTCTCGTGGATTTGTGGCGTGCGATGTACTTTCGTGCCAGGTAACACATGGCGGATGTGTCTGGCCGTTGTTTCCAGCTCCCATTCGCAAACCCGCACGGCCCCGAAGGAAGTCGCGACGACAGATCATGGCGAGTTCCTCCGTAATGGTTTTCAAGGTCATCGACGTCTATTGATCCACAAAACCTTCGACATCATCCAAAACAATCTTCTCGCGTGCGTCGTCGCCGCGAAGGGTCAGTTCGACATTCTTGAATTCGATGTTCCTCGCGTGGCGGATATAGGCGCCCCAGGCCGGCAAGATGCCGAAGAAAAATTGCTCGGGGTAGCGATCTTCATCTTCGGGGACAGTGCGCGCGGCGTCTTCTTTGGTGCCGTAACCAGGAAAGGAAATCCTGACGTTTTCCAGTATTACATTTTCGACGTAGTGGCCGGGGATGCCCGTGATCATGATGGGGCCGGCCATGGCCTTTTCCTTGTCTGAGTAGTCACCTGATTCATCGCGATCGTGCAGGGTGACCTCGGCTACCACGTCGCCGACATGGATGTTCTTCAACGTGCCCACAGGGGCCCTGCCTCCTCCACCGAATGTGCTGCCTCGGTTACCCAAGCGAATGAAAAGGGGGCAGCCGACGTTCTCCATCACAACGCGGGAGATCTCGATATTCTCGAGGCGGCCGCCGTCGACCAACTGGAGCTTGATGGCGCCCATGGGGCTGTCATAGAAGTAGCAGTTGGTAACGCGAACATCGATGAATCCACCACGCGACGAGGTGCCGAACTTTAGCGGCGCGGTATGGCTGCACACCTTGCAGTCACGCACCACGACGTTACGGCACGGATTCCGCGAGCTTTTCAGACAGATCGCGTCATCGCCCGATTGAATATCGCAGTTTTCAATCAAGACGTTTTCGCAGCCGTCCAAATCGATTCCGTCGTTGTTGGGTTGATTGTTGAGGAAACGGATCGTCACCGCGGTGAAGTGAACATTCTTGCAATCGACCAAGTGCAATCCCCAGAAAGCCGGACGTCTGTAGGTCAACCCGGAAAACGTCACATTCTCGCAGTTCTCGAATCGCAGCAGCCGTGGGCGAGTGTCTCTACCGCCGCGTCCTCGCCGTTTCGGAAAGGCGTCCGGCGTTCCTCGGCCGTCGATGACGCCGAGCCCTTCAAGCCGAATATCGGTCGCATCCTCGGCGTAAAGCAGGCATTCCGATTGCCCCTCACGCGCCGGCCGCAGGTCGTTCGTGGGATAGTCCGCCGGATTTCGGCTGCCTAGTAGGCTTGCCCCGTAATCAAGCGACAGGGTTACATGACTCTTCAAGTGAAGCGTACCGGTTACGAAATTGCCTGCCGGTATGCGAACCACACCGCCACCGGCAGCGTGACAAGCATCGATGGCCTTCTGAATTGCCTCGGTTTCCAAGGTTACGCCGTCGCCGACGGCCCCGTAGCTTTTGACATTGAATACCTTTACCTTCGCATGTTGAGCACGGGCAATCGGATTTATACCGATCCAAAGTAGACATATAACAGCCCCAAGTCTCAGTTTGTGCATGCAATTCGCTCCAGAGGATGTTTCCCATCGATGTTCACAAACAGCATGAAACCGAAAGCGGCAGTGCACGGTCCCGACATCACTAGCTGGTCCGGCAAGCCCACGCCGGCGCGAGCACTTCCACTCGCTTGAGGCGGGGATTCAAGGCCGGCACAACGTCAAGGATGCTCGACTTCTTCATGCTTCTTACTTTCGCAGTTTGGCACGCACAGACAATGTGGTTGCCGCCGGCCCGCTTGTTTACCCCGAAGTCGCCGACGATGGCATGTTACACCGACGGTGACGCGGGGCGGCCGTCCTTGTACTCTCGCAAGCGTGTCTGCGGGGCTTTCTTCGGTAAAACTGATGAGCCACCGAGACGGCGCCACGTCACGGCCTCCCGATTTCGTAAATGTGGTGAATTTCCTGATCATTCAGGACTGTGCCGAAAACGATCAATTCGTCGATACATCCATTGAGGTTGCGCACCCGCGAATCGCGATGCCGTGATGTAGGGGCGCTCCAATTGCCGATCGTCGCGTTGCCGATGGTCAGCAATCCGGAGGCGGCAAATTTCAACGGCTCGCGTTTGACCGGCTTTCCGTTGACGTAGTGCGTCACGCACTCGCGATCGGCATCGTAAACGGTCGCCAAATGGACCCATTGTCCTAGCCGAAAGAGGTTGAAAATCGGATCGGTGACATAGCTGTACGAAGTGTTTTCAATGCCTCGGATGCCGAGAACCAGGGTTCCATCTTGACGGATCTGCCAGTGAGGGCGGTTTGTTCCGAAACCGTCCGTCAGCAAGATCGAACTGTGTTTTCGGTCTAGGCCATCTACTCGCAGCCAAGTCGAATACGTCAGCGATTCGAATTCGCCCGGCACGGTGATCCGCACGCGGTCGCCCGGTCGTTTGAACTGTAATGCCGTCTTGCCCGGCCATCGTCCTTCCGACCACTCGCAACCGACGATCGCTCCTTCGATTGTCGTACCGTTCGCTCCATACCCGACAAGAAGACGGTCGTGGGATTCGTTCCGGTCGAAGGGGAAGTAGGCAATAACCCGCGGGTCGTTTTGCAACGAGTCGCGAAACGCCCGCCATTCGCGAAACCGTTCTCGTCGTCGCGCGTCGGTCATCGCGTCGAGCCGAGCGGGGGTTGCGAATTCGACATCGCGCGCTTCAATCGTCTTCACATCACCGTTGCGATCCATCGCAACAGCCTCGCCTGCATTCAGTTCACGCCGTGTCGTCGCGTTAGGATGGGACACAGCATCGTACAGTTCGACCGTTCCATCAAAGACGTGAACTTCCGTGGCGCCGTCGGGATCGACACGCACGCCAAATTCGGTACCCAGGTCGACCAATTCAACAGTCGGCGCCCGTACCGTGAACCCCCGTGCCGGCGGCGGAACGTACGCTCGCAGGCGCCCTGACCAGCACACGATGTTGGAATCATCGACGATTTCAATCGATGCTGGGCCTTCCGCGACAACCGTTGCGCCGCAATAGAATTCCAACTGAAGCAGTCCGGCATCCCACTGGAGCGTTCCCGGGGGAATCGTCTTGCCCGTCACCCAATCTGCCGTGTGTTCTCCTTCTAAACCGGAGACACGTGTCAGCACAGCAACGCCCAGATCGCTCGCTTCCGCGTGATCCTGATCGACGTCCGCATCGCGTTCGGCCTTGTGCGGAATCATCACACTCGCCAGCACGATCAACGCGATGGCTGTCGTGGTCCACCCTGCCGGTCCACGCACACTCCGCCGACCGCGTTCACTTCGAGAGGGCACCCGCTTTGAAGGTCCGCGTGTTTCATGATTCGCCGATGATTCCCCCGGCATGGTTGCCCCGACTGGGGCCGCGTCCACCGCTTCCTTCGAAACACGCTGCGGCAGCGACTCAGCCGCGAGCATTCGGCTCAAGCGGTTGTACTTTAGATACAGCTTTCTCGCCTTGGAGTCCGTCAGCAACAAGTGCCGAATCTGTTGCAGCCGGTCTTCATCCAATACCCCATCACGCCAGTCTTCCAGGGCGTCGGCAATCAATCGCTCGATATCCCGCGACGCG
>CAYVVR010000341.1:0-4974 GCA_964454655.1 uncultured Planctomycetaceae bacterium
ACATCGAGGATCAGACGGCCGGTTGCCCCGTGTTCCGTGCGATCGACGATCGCGGCCGGTCGTTCGTTCGCGAGGAGCAGCGTCGGTTCTTCTTCCGAGTGCAGGAGCCAGATCGGCCGGTACGCGCTGTTTTTCACGGCCACGTGGTCCGACACGATCAACACGCCCGGCAGGTGCTTGCGGTGCAAGTTCAAGAAGACGAACGAGCGAAGCACGTGTTCCGCCTTGTGGGAGGCGTACGCCGGGGTGAGATCGCCTTCCAGTAACGTGTAGTCGGGCGCATGTGGATCGGGGCCGAAGCCGTGGGCCAAGATGTCGGCCGTTCGATATCCGTTCGCCGGATCCAGAAGAACCGACAAATCGCGGGGTTCACGGCGTCCGTTGGGCAACCGTTGCCCCCCGTCGTTGCCGTATCCGCGGCCGAACTCCTCGTTCGGGTCGTAAATCAACAGGCAATTATGGGCGATCGTCCGCCACTGGTAGTTCCGACAGTGATCGCTGCCGTAGCCGCCGTCGGAGCCGTGGTACAATCCGGAATCCAACGCCAAACTACCCCGGTAGTAGAGCTGAAACGCCCCGGCGTCGAGATGTTGATGATTGCAGAAGTTGTACTCGTTGAGCTTCATTTCACAGATAGCCGCGTCGTCGTCCCACGACGTGCGAGCGATCATCCATCCGAACGGTGAGCCGAAATAACGCGACAACGGAAGATCGTCGATCGGCGCCGGTTGCAGGTTCAGGTCGGTCCACAGCACGGCGAAGATGAGTTCCGTATCGCGAAGCCCTTGGTGTTTCAAGAAGTGCGACCATAGCCGGCCGTCGTGGTAGTAGCTTGCTGCGAGCAAAACACCGGGACCGACGGGCCACGGCCGGCCCCAAGGGGTCGAGTGGCAATACGTGTCGCCCGCCCGCAGTCGCTGACCGTCGGGCCGCGTGGCGTAGATCCAGTGATAGGGGACCCATCGCTGCTCAGCCGAGTAGATATCGTCGATACCCCATCGACTGAAGATGAACAACGGAAACAGATCCCAGCCGTAGCGATAGCAGCTATACGAATCGCCCTGGTGATAGGCGTGTCCGGGGTAGAACCAGTTTCGGGCCGGAATGTGCTCACGAAAGAGACGGGTCGCGGCCAGGCGGTACATCTCGGGATACTCGTCGTAGACGGCGATGCCTGCCGACAGCAGGTCACGCATGATTTGGGCTTCCGAGGCGTGACCGGTGATCGATCCTTGGCGGACCGGCGGATAACCGCATTCGAGCGTGCCCGCTAAACGTACGAGTTCCTTGATGATTGCCCGCTTGTCGTCCTCGGTCAGCAGCGGATACAGCCAGTCGTAGACGATGGCACCGGTGACCATGATCCGCCCGGTCACGCGGCACGCGTCTTGGCGATCGGGGAGTTCGGCCCGTCGCAAGGCCGCGATCGTGCGGGCGATCAGGGCCTTGCCCGCCTCGCGATTCGGCGAGACGAGATAGTCCAACGCATCCCATTCAATGGCGAAATAGGGATTGCTCTTTGTCAGCGTTTTCCACCGTGTCCGAAACGGTTGAACCTGCGGATGCGAAAGCCGCGCGGTGAGCGTGGGAAGGTCGGCGGAGGTCAGGAACAGCCGCGGATGCGTCGCGGGCGGGCGAGGAATCTGAACCCCGTCCACTTCCATCCAGGCCGAAGGCGGCTTCGGCGGTTCGCGTCGTTCGGCTGCCGCCGCGTAGCCGAGCCCCGTTGCGACCGTCAGGACGGCGAACATCGACAACGAGCAAAGCACACGATGCGACCTGAGAAACCACGCGGTGAAGGAGCTGGTGGCAGGCATGCGGCACCTCGCAATCAGGCGGGAAGGTTGAGAAAGAGGCCGACCGTCACCGGTTCCCGGCAGGTGAAGCTCGTCTTGGGCGCACGTCGACCGCGGAACGGCCTGTAGCTTACGTCGCGAGAGTGCCGGCGTCCAGAATTCGATCGCTGCGAGGGGCGCCAGCGGCTGGGTTCGATCGGTCGGGGACGTACCCGATCAGCGGGCAGACGCCGATACGCCGGTCGTGCCTCGACGTCGGACGAACGAGTCGCGGGCCCAGCCTTCCCGATTGGCGATCTTGCCTCGCAACCAGCGGCGTTCGCGATACCATTCTGCCGTTTGACGCAATCGCTCGTCGAGTGAGGCTTGAGGGGAGAAGCCGAGATCACGTTTGGCTTTTTCTGCGGAACAGACCCACGAGGGCGCGAGAGCCTCACGGGCCTTATCCAGATGCAACGCCATCGGTCGGCCGCGAAGCTGCGCAATTAGTTCGGCTCCGGCGGCGGCGATCCACGTGCCGACCACGCCCGCCGGAATGATCAGCGTTCGTTTGCGTCCCAACGCACGCCCCATCATGCGGCCCAATTCGGCGTAACTGGGGCATTCGTCTCCGGCGATGAAGTAGTACCCTCGCCCCGGCTCCGATTCGGGATCGGCGGGCAGGTGTTCGCCTTTGTCGACGGCCGCCAAGATTGCGGGGATCAAGTCGGCGACGTACACCAGCGAGTAGTAACGCGGTTTGAAACCGGGGACCATGTGCACGCCGGTGTTGTAGATCGGCTGGAACATCTGGAGACAGTCTTTGTCCCACGGGCCGAAGACGATCGCCGGTCGAAGGATCGTGGTGGGCACCCGATCGGCGAATTTTTCCAATTCGATTTCGCCCGCCCGCTTGCTCTTGCCGTATACCGAAATCGGCTGAGCCGGTTGGTCCTCGGTTCGGGGGCGGTCCGGAGTCGCCGGTCCGGCGGCCGCCAGCGACGACAGGGCGATCAATCGCGGGGGTTCGCTGCAACGCGCGCAGGCTTCGGCAACGGCGCGTGCCCCGTCGCCGTTGACTCGGAAATACGTTTCGCGCTTGAGGGCCTTGGTCGTGCCGGCCAAGTGAAAGACGACGTCGCACCCTTCGACGGCCCGGTGCAACGAATCGACGTCGAACAGGTTTGCCTCGACGAATTCGGGACCAAACCGTTTCAGGGGCTGGATCCGCGAGGTGGGACGAACCAGGCACGAGACCGTGTGCCCCGCTTCACTGAGGGCACGAACCAGGTGGAAGCCGATGAATCCGGTGCCGCCGGTGACGAAAACACGTGCCATGGGAGTACTCCGCTTCTGGGAAAACGGGTGGGCTCTCGGTTCGTCCAACGTGCCGGTCGTGATGCTGCGTTGGATGCATACGGGACACGACCGGTTACAGGCAGGCGCGGGCGGTCGACGGCCGGGCTGTGCACAAATCAGCATCGGACGACGCGCCGCATTTCCCGACGCACAGGAAATTCACGCCGGCGGGGCAGGGCGTTGCCGTAGCGAACGCGTCGGTCCTTCGGTATCTTTACGTAGGTGTTGCCGATCGCGTCGAGTTTGCGGACCAGGTTCGGTCTCGAAGTCGCCGTTGGCACGCCCGCCGTGCGGGTAGTGGCATGATCGGCACGCCTGCGGCAAGAACCTTGCCCGCTTTTGTGGGATTTGGAAGGATTTCCCCTATTGTACCCGTTTTCCGGGTGGCGGCTACGGAAATGCGGGTTGTTTGCGGTGAATAGTAAAAACTGGTGGTTGCATCTTCGGTCACGTAGAGGCCCTCACGCAAGTACGACCGCCGACGAGAATAGTCCCGTTTGTGACAAGCGAGAAAAGGATTCATGAAAGTTCGCACGCGGTTTGCACCCAGTCCGACCGGGTATCTGCATATCGGGGGGGTTCGCACAGCCCTGTTTTGTTGGCTCTTCGCTCGCCATCATGGGGGGGAATTCATTCTCCGGATCGACGACACCGATCAACAACGGAACGTCGAGGCCGCGTTGAAGCCGATTCTCGACGGCTTGCGCTGGCTGGGGATCGATTGGGACGAAGGCCCCGAGGTCGGCGGTCCGTGTGCCCCTTATTTTCAGTCGCAGCGAAGCGAATTGTATCGCGAGGCGGTCGAGCGGTTGTTGGCCGAAGGGAAAGCGTATCGCGACTACGCCACCCCGGAAGAAATCCAGGCGGAACGCGAGGCCGCTTTGGCCGAGAAGCGACCGTTCGTCTATAGTCGCAAGTTCATGGCCGAAACGCCCGAGGACGACGCGCGGTTTCAGGCCGAGGGCCGAAAAGCCGTCGTGCGTCTGAAAATGCCCCGCGAGGGAACCTTGGTGATCGACGATTTGATTCGCGGACGCGTCGAATTCGAATGGGCCCGCGAGCAAGATCACGTGATCCAGCGTGCCGACGGATCGTGTCTTTACCATTTGACCAGCGCGGTCGACGATCACGCGATGGGGATCACCCACGTGATTCGCGCGGAAGAGCACCTCTCGAATACCCCGCGGCAGGTTTTCATCTTGCAATCCCTGGGATATGAAATTCCGCAGTTTGCCCATTTGCCCTTCGTTGCCGAGCCCGGCAGCAAAACGAAGCTCAGCAAGCGCAAGCTGGCCAAGTACTTGAAGAATCGCGATTTCGCGCAACTGGTCGAACACGGAAAGAAAATCGCCGAGCGGATCGGGCATCCCGTCGACGACGACGTGTTCAATCCGGTGATCATCGATTTCTACCGGACGGTCGGGTATTTGCCGCAAGCGATCTTGAACTATTTGGCCTTGCTGGGTTGGTCGCTCGACGATCACACCGAGCATTTCACCGTCGACGAGTTGATTCAACATTTTTCCCTCGAGCGGGTGAACAAGGCGGCGGCTTCGTTCGATCCGAAAAAGCTGTCGGCCTTTCAAGAGCATCACATGCGGGAAGTGCCGCTCGATGAAAAGGTCGAACTGGTGCTTCCGTACCTCGTGAAAGCGGGATGGATCGCCGAGCCGGTCGACGACGAAACGCGGACGAAAGTGAAGGCGATCGTCGAAGCGGCCGGCGATCGGGTGCGGACGGCCGGCGACATCCTAAACTTCGACGAGTTCTTCACCGCCGACGATGCCATGCCGTACGTCGAAAAAGACGTCAAGAAGCGTTTGCTGAAAGACCCGTCCAC
>CAYVVR010000342.1:0-4969 GCA_964454655.1 uncultured Planctomycetaceae bacterium
CATGACCTTTTCGCCCGAAACGGCCTGCGGAACACCGTCGGTGCCGCCGGCGACGAACTCCCACGGCTGTCCGTCGGCCGAGAGCTCGGCACCTTGGGGAACGTCGTCGTCGATCCACACGTAATCTTTCGGTTCGGGAGCCGACGGCAGCTCGGCATCGGCCAACGGATCGGCGTATTCGTGTTCGAGCTTCGTCAACTCGGCCTCGATCGACCGATCGATTTCGCCGATGCGTTCGACGAGTGCGGCTTTCATTTCGGCCTGTTCGGGCGAGGGCACCTTCACGAACGGCGGCGTCAGCTCGGCGTTTCCGTCCATCGCCGGATCGGCCATGCTGTAGAAGAACGCATAAAGCTGGTAGAACTCTTTCTGGCTGATCGGATCGTACTTGTGGTCGTGACACACGGCGCATCCGACGGTCAGTCCCATCCAGGCCGTTCCCATCGTGCTCGTACGATCGACGGCATAGCGAACGAGAAATTCGTCGGCGATGGCGCCGCCTTCACTGGTCGTGATGTTGCAGCGGTTGAAGCCCGAGGCGATCTTGTCTTCCAACGACGCGTCGGGCAACAAGTCGCCTGCAAGCTGCTTTACCGTGAATTGATCGAACGGCAAATTCTCGTTGAAAGCCTTCACGACCCAGTCGCGGTAAGGCCACATCGAGCGATAATTGTCCAAGTGCAACCCGTGCGTGTCGCCGTAGCGGGCGATGTCGAGCCAGTATCGCGCCATGTGTTCGCCGTAATGCGGCGAGGCCAACAACCGGTCGACCACCTTTTCGTACGCGTCGGGCGAATCGTCGGCCAAGAAGGCTTCGACCTCTTCAAGCGTCGGCGGAAGGCCCGTCAAGTCGTAGGTCACGCGGCGAATCAACGTCGTTTTCTCGGCCTCGGGCGAGGGCTTCAATCCCTCGCTTTCCAACCGCGCCAAAATGAAACGATCGATGGGATTGCGGCACCACGCTTCGTTTTGTACCTCGGGCAGAGCCGGACGTTGCGGCGGCACGAACGCCCAGTGCGTTTCCCAGGGAGCCCCTTCGTCGATCCAGCGGCCGATCAGTTCGATTTGCGCGGGCGTGAGCTTCTTACCCGAATCGGGCGGTGGCATCTGCTCGTATTCGTCGGTCGAACTAATACGGTAGAAAAGTTCGCTGTCTTCTCGGCTGCCGGGTACGACGACGCCCGGTTCGTCTTCGGTGCCCAGCGCATCTTCGGCGCGATCCAGTCGCAAATCCGCTTCCCGCGTTCCCGGATCGGGACCGTGGCAAACAAAACAATTGTCGGAAAGAATCGGCCGAATCTGGCTGTCGAATTGCACGGGCCGGCTTTCGGCAGCAGGCATCGCGTCGGCGGCGATTCCGGCTGTTGCAAGGATGAGCGTCAGAAAGCCTCCCGCGACGCTCGAAAAGAAAACCGTCTTTCGGCACGCCGTCGGATGACGTGCGGTCGTTCTTTTGCGGCACGTTGCGATGACCGAATTCGCTCGCGTGTCGATTCGCATGAGCCCGTCCTTTCGCGTATCGTTTGCCCGGGCAACCGGGGATATGGTTCGTTCGCCGACTACACGTCCAGCGGACCGGTACTGTCGGCAAACCGGTCCACGTCCATACCGACCTCGTGCAACATCTTCAGGTACAAGTTCGCCAACGGCGTGTCTTTTGCGTACACCAGGTGCCGGCCGGGACGAACCGCCCCGTTTCCCTTGCCGAGCAAGATGATGGGCAGATCGTCGTGGTTGTGTCGATTTCCGTCGCTGATACCGCTGCCGTACATGATCAGTGCCGAATCGAGCAACGAGGCACCGTCGAAATCGACTTCGGCCGCTTGTTTCAAAAAGTACGCAAACTGCACGATGTGATGGCGATTGATCTTGGCCAGTAAGTCGAGCTTGCGGGGATCGTTTTGATGATGTGACAGGCTATGATGCCCCTCGTTCGCACCCACTTCAGGATACGTGCGGTTGCTGCCTGCGTTGCAAACCATACACGTGACGACACGCGTCGCGTCGGTCTGCAAGGCGAGGATCATCATGTCCATCAATAGCCGCAATCGTTCGACGAACGCTCGCGGCGGTTGCTCGGGCGGTGCCTTTCGTGCGGCCGCCTGCATCGCGTCTTCCGCTTCGACTCGCTCCAAGCGGCGCTCGATTTGACGCACGGCATAGAGATACTCGTCCAGCTTGCGCCGGTCGGCGGGGCCGAGTTGCGCCCGCAACGACGCGGCTTCTTCGGCGGCAAAATCGAGCACGCTCTTGCGGTACATCGCCTGTCGATCGGAACGTGCGGCGACCGTATTCGCATCGCCGAAGAGTCGCTCGAAGATCGCCCGCGGATTCGTCTCTTTCGCGACCGGCGACGTCGGCGAACGCCACGAGATCGTAGACACGTAGGCACAACTGTATCCCGAATCGCAGCGTCCCGCTTGGGCGCTGGGATCGAGCCCGACCTCCAGCGAAGGAAATCGCGTCTCTTTCCCCAAGATTTCCGCCGCCTGCTGATCGACCGAGATCCCGTTGCGGATGTCGGCCCCGTCGGTTTTGTGCGGATGGGCGCCCGTCAAGAAAGCTGCGGCCGAGCGCGCATGGTCGCCGGGACCGTCGCCCAACGGGCGTGCCCCGTTGAGCGTCAACTCGCTCAGAACCGTCAGATAGTCTTTGAATTCGGCCAGCGGCGCCAACGACGAAGGCAACGTCCCCAGCGGTCCGGCTTCTTTGGGACGCCATGCCGGCATGTGGATTCCGTTCGGCACGTAGAAGAACACCAGCCGCAGCGGCGGCTTGGCTTCCGCCCCGAACGCCGGGCGCATCGCGTCGAGCCACGGCAAGAACAACGCCGTTCCCAAACCTCGCAACACGGTTCGGCGTGATAAGTGTTTCCGTTTCATCTCGACCCTACTTTCTTCGTGCGACCGCCTTCGTGCTCGTTCCGCTTTCGCGTGGGAAACTCGATTCACGTTTCGTCTTCGGACCCGTGCGACACCCGCACCTTGCGGAACGTGTCGCTGCGGACGATTGCCGAAATCGCATCGCGCAGACTTCCGTCGGTTTCGATCAACTCATCGACGATCGCCCGCACCGTGCAGGCGTCCGATTCTTCGAGGCCGCGTCCCAAGGCGTAGATCATCAGCTTGCGGACGACGCATTCGACGAACTCGCGTTGCGCCGTCTCACGGAGCATGCGACGGAAAGCATCGGGACCGTCGAAACTTCGCCCGTCGGGCAGCACGTCGGCCGCGTCGATCGGTTGCCCGCCGTCACTGGTGCGCCAGCGCCCGATGGCGTCGAAGTTTTCCAAGGCGAACCCCAACGGATCCATCTGCTTGTGGCAGACGGCGCATGTGGGATCGCTACGGTGTTTTTCCATGCGTTGGCGGAGCGAACCGGTGACGGGCCCGCCGCCGTCGTCGGGCAACATCGGTACGTTCGGCGGCGGATCGGGAGGCGACGTTCCCAAAATGTTTTCCATGATCCACTTGCCGCGCTTGACCGGCGATGTTCGTGTCGGGTTTCCCGTCACCGCCAACACCGCACCCAGCGTGATCAACCCGCCGCGATGCGTTCCTTTCAGCGACACCCGTCGAAACGAATCGTCGAAAGTGCCTTCCAAACCGTAATGGGCGGCCAGGCGAACACGGGAAACAGCTTCGGATCGGGTTCGAGATCGTCGAGATTGCGCAGTTGCAACCATTGCTCGGTGAAATCGGCGACGAACTCGCGGGAACGCGGACTGTCCAACAAGCGTTTCGCCTCGGCTTCGAGCACGTCCACCCGCTGCAATTCACCGGCCGATGCCTTGGCCGCCAACCGTTCGTCGGGCATCGAGACCGTCAAGAAATACGACAACCGAACGGCCAGCTCGAAATCGTCGAGCGGTCGCACGGCACCGTCGGGCAACTCGGGTGGATCGCGTTCGATCCGAAACAAGAAATGCGGCGAAACCAACAACGCCTCGACCGCCAACCGACGACACGTCTCGGGTGTTTCGCCCTCTTGGTAGGCCGATTCGACCAGTTTCCAAAGACGCGCGAACTCGTCGTCTCGCACGGGACGCCGATAGGCTCGCCCCATGAGGGTGCGAAGTTCGGCTTGGGCGTAAGCGACGGGATTTTCTTCCGGCAACGGGGGAACGTCGATTCGGCGGGCGACGTCTTCGGCCAACGCCACGTACTTGTCCATCAACATCGGCGGAAGCGACAAGACGTCGGCGATGCTGTCGAAGCCGTAACCCACATCGTCGGGCGGAAGCGCATCGCCGTCGACCTCCACTCCCAACAGGTCGCGGACCGTGTTCACGTATTGGCGCCGATTCAGCCGCCGGATGGTCGTTCTGCCCGGATCAACCGGCCCTGAACAATCGAGCTGTTCGACCTGTTCGGCAATCCAAGCGGCGATTTCGGCCGCCCGATCGGCGTTCGGACGCGGCATGTCTTCGGGCGGCATCTGGCCGGTGGCGATCATCCGCTCGATGCGGCGCCAGCGATCGCGATCGGCCGAAATGTCTTCCGCCGAGGTAAACGCCTCGAGGTCGATGCCGCCTTCGGCGTCGGGGCCGCTATGACAATCGAAGCAATGTTGCGAGAAGAAGGGACGTACCGCGGCTTGCGCGAAGTCGGCGGGCCAAGCCTTGGGGACTTCGGCCGAGGCCGCCATCGGCATCCCGCTGCCCCAAACGATCAGACAGCCGACAATCGAACGCCGAAGCCCGGCGATCAAAAGCCGATAGGCGGGAGGGAAACGAATCATGGACGGGCCGCTGTGTGCAGGGAGGGTACCGAGGCAACGTGGTGCAGCCGACGGATCTTCCGACCAAAGCCCACTTGCCGCGGACCACGGCCGAAAAATAGGAGGGGGGACATCTCGACGCCGCCGCTCGCATTATAGATACGGCATCCACTCAATTACAACAATTTTGCTTGTCCAAACTGTTGCACCCAATCTCCGTTGTGCCCTGCATGCAGCGCGGAGACTTCCC
>CAYVVR010000343.1:0-2875 GCA_964454655.1 uncultured Planctomycetaceae bacterium
CGTCGAGCGGCGCGACCGGTTGGAAGCCCGGCGACGGCACGAATGGCGGCTCTCGGCCGTCGGTTGGGGCTCGGCGGCCGGATTGCTTGCCGTGTTGGGGGCGGCGTTGATTGCCGATCGCCTGGGACCGGCGAGGGCCGAAAGTCACTGGCATCGGTATTTGGTGCTGTGTCGGTCGCACGTGCTCGATGATGCCGAGTTGGAATCGCTATTGGCTCCCGAGAGCAACACCCCTGTTGCCGATTCAACCGACGAGGCGTCCCCTTCGGGTAATTCCGCCGACGTCTCCGGCGCGGAGGACGATTCTAACGTCGCTGAACAGGTCGTTTCAGAATCGCCGCAAGAACGACGCCGAGCGGCGATCGCGTACCAAAAGCGGTTGATTCGCGAATTGGAAGAGGTCGTGCGGCTAGATCCGGGGCACAGCGCGGCCCATGCCGCCTTGGCGAGAGCGTATCTGCGTGTGTTCATGTTGGCCCAAGTCGATGCCCCGAATCCGATGCCGGTCGGCCAAATCTGTGATGCCGTGATGCAATCGCAATTCGGTTCGCAAGAGGAACTCGATGACTGGCTGAAGCGGGCGATCGGCGAAAATGTTCGCTATCTCGAACCGGCCTTCGACGAGGCGCTCGCCGCGGTGCGTGTCTGTCCGCTGCAAGGAATCGCGTACATGACCCTGGCCGATACGTGCTTCGTGCGTCGGGCGACGCCGGAGATCAAGCGGGCGTTGGTCGATCAGGCGATTGCCGTCAAGCCGTACGATGCCGACGTCCTCATGCAGGCAGCCGAGGAAGCCGCCTTGGCCGGCGAGTTGGATCGGTGTCTGGAGTTGTGGCGGCGTGCGTACCGTGCCGATCGCCAAGCCCGATTTCTTTTGGTCGATCGATTCGTGAAAACGGCGAACATGGCCGGGCCTGCCGCCCAGGCCCAGTTTTTTTTGAGCGAATTTCAGCCCGATCTGGAAATTACCCGCTACATGTATCGGCGGTTTCGAGAACGATTCAAGCCGGAGCAGTACCGGCCTTTGTTGGAATACTTTTTCCAAAAGCTGACTGCCGCGGTCGACGACGCGCCGCGGAGCGAAGCGGCCGATTTGCTGATCGACGCCCATTACGTGTTGCTCGAGTTGAATCGTCCGCGCGAGGCGTTGCAATATGCCTACCGAGCGTTGGAGCTCGATCCGGGGAGTTACCGCGTTCGGCGATACCTGGCGCAATGCCTGGTAAAAAACGGCAAGTACGAGGAAGCCGAGCAACAATTGCGGTGGCTCGTCCAGCGTCAACCGGGACACCAAGGGCTGCAACGGGAACTTCTGAAGATCCGCGAGGAACGCATGAAGTCGGAACTGGAGCACGCTGCAAGATTGGATGTTCCGTTTCCTCGCTGATCGTGGGAGAAATACCCGATTTTCGACGGCGATGGTTCACAAATCGATCTGGAACCGATCGCCGATTTTTGCGACAGTTTTGGAGGCCCGAGAACGACCGACGCCAAGGAAGGCATTCGGCCGCTCGGGCATGACACGCCTTCGGGCATTCATCGACTGCACGCAGTTTGGTGGTTCCGCCGCCGGCAACTTGCCTCTTGCGGCATGCGCGTGCAACCGCTGACGGACGGCACGGTTCAAGGAGGAGCTGGCATTGTCGGCGTCCCGGCAGGTGAACGAGCGAAAGAGAGCGTCGAACGTCGAGCCGCGTGCGGCACACGCCGGTGCGGTGATGTGGCGCAATCTATGCGGGGTGGCGGTCTTGGTGCCGATCTTGGCTGCCGCGTACTACATCAGCTTTTGGTTGCGGTTCGAGGGGCAATTCGGGGCGCGACAGTGGGAGCATTTCTGGAGTACGCTTCCGACTTCACTGGCGATTCAAACCGGCGTCTTCGTGCTGTTTCGTGTTCACCGCGCGTGGAACCGATACGTCAACTTCTATGATCTGGTCGCCCTGGTTCAGGCGGCGACGATCGCCATGTTTTCCATGGCCTTGTTCGATCGGCTGTTCATTCCGCCGCACGTCGTTCCCCGCAGTGTCTTGTTGTTGAACTGGGGAACGACCGTCGTCTTGATCGGCGGCGTGCGGGCTTCGTTGCGGGTGGCAAAAGAACGCAATTTTCTGGCATTGTTCCCCGAGAAAGGGCGTCCGGCCGCCTTGATCGTGGGCGTCAACGGGACCGGAGAGACGCTCTTGCGTTCGATCTACCGGGGCACGCGGACGCCGTATCGCGTCGTCGGCTTCGTGGGGCGTGATGCCCGTTCGATCGGCGATCGCATCGGCGGGGTGCCCGTCCTCGGCGTGATCGCCGACACGTGCCGCCTAGCCGTTCGGTACGGCGTGGAGCATATCTTGATCACGAAAGAGTCGCTGACGGGCAAGGAAATTCGCGCGCTGGTCGAGGAAGCCCGACGCTACGATTTGCAAGTCAGCGTGTTGCCCAGCTACGCCGAGTTGCTCAGTGGTCAGGTGACGCTGCGTCCTCGGCCTGTGTCGATCAACGACTTGCTGCGACGCGAGCCGGTCGAGCTGGACTTGGAAGAGATCCGCGAGTGGATCGACGGACGGACGCTGCTGGTGACAGGTAGCGCCGGCAGCATCGGCTCAGAGATTTGCCGGCAACTGTTGCGGTTCTCACCCGATCGAATTGTGTTGGTCGATCGCAGTGAGACGGGGCAATTCTTCCTGGAACAGGAATTGGCTCCCATCGCCGGAGGCATTCGATTGGAGATCGTCGTGGCGGACGTGCTCGATCGACGCCGCATGCAGCAAATCTTTCGCCGATATTCGCCCGATATCGTGTTTCACGCAGCGGCGTACAAGCACGTGCCGTTGATGGAATCGCATCCGGGCGAGGCGGTCAAGAACATCGTCTTGGCGACGAAAAA
>CAYVVR010000343.1:2885-4938 GCA_964454655.1 uncultured Planctomycetaceae bacterium
ACTTAGCCGACTTGGCACCGCAATTCGGTGTTCGCTCGTTCGTCATGGTGTCGACCGACAAGGCGGTGAATCCGACCAGCGTGATGGGCGCATGCAAGCGCATGGCCGAGATGTACGTGCAGTCGCTGGCCCAACTGGAAACCGGTTGTCGGTTCGTGACCGTTCGGTTCGGCAACGTGCTCGACTCGGCCGGAAGCGTCGTTCAGGTGTTCCGCCGTCAAATCGACGCCGGCGGGCCGGTCACGATCACCGATCCCCGCATGGAACGGTTCTTCATGACGATCCCCGAGGCGGCCCAACTAGTGATTCAGGCGGGCGTCATCGGTCGTAGCGGCGAGATTCTCGTGCTCGACATGGGGGAACCCGTTCGCATCGTCGATTTGGCGGAAGAGATGATCCGGCTGTCGGGGTTGCGGGTGGGGCAAGACATCGAGATCGAAGTCGTTGGGCTTCGTCCCGGTGAAAAACTCTACGAAGAGCTTCGCGCCGACGGCGAAACGGCCCTTCCGACACGGCATCCGAAAATCATGATTGCCGACAGTCCCCGGCTCGATATCGAAGTCGTCCGACGCTGGGTCGATGCGTTGGTCGATACGGCGGAAAATCTGCCCGAGTCGGTCGTCGATCAGTTGCGGGAATGTGTGCCCGGGTACGGAAACAAATTGCAACGTCCCGCGGTCGCCTCAGGAAGCCGCAAAGCCGCGTAGCCGCGTCGATCGCTCAAGTTCACACCGATCACGTACCGGCATTACTCGCGGTTCGACGGGTGCGTTCTTAGCGTTTCGGACAACGGCAGGGCTGCCGCTTGCAGGGTAGGGGACTCTTTCGCCCTTTTCACGTGCACCGCGTCGAAATACTTGGCTCGGCGTAGGCCGGTAACGTCGGTCACTTTCGTAAAGACCGGATACCATTCGACGGACGCTGCGGCTGCGGCATACAGCGTCGCCGTGTCGTTGCCTTCGCCGGCGTAGGCGTGCACGTAGTCGAAGAATTTCGCCCGCACCACGTAGTCGTCGGAAAACAATCGGCCGTACGTGGGCTTGGCGATGAACCGATCATCGCCCGGCGAATCGAACAGTTCGGCCACGTCGACGCCGCCGGCCGTCTTGTAGGCGTGAATATAGCGAAAGTCGGTGACGTCGATCCGGTACTCATTGCCTTCGCGCGGAGTCATCGAAGCGGCAAACGGTCGGGCCGTGTAATGATCGTCACCCGGCGTGTCGAAAAGAGAAGCCACGTCGTCCCCGCCTCCTCCTACCACCGATTGGAAGAAGAACCCCTCGGCCCGCAGCGTCAAACCGTCGCTTGTCCAACGTGCCTTTCCACGTTCCAGATCGACGAAATCTTGGGCGGCTGAACCGACCAGTTCCAGGCGATCGTTGCCTCCGCCGGAATCGATCGTAACGTTCCAGTTGGGAGAGCCGTTTGCCGGAACGAGACGATAGGACAAATCGCCAATTTGCAAGCCGAGCGAGCCGTCGGCCGGGAGGTCGGCGGCATCGATTCGAATGGTGTCGGTTTCCGACGTTCCCACGACAACCACCTGGTCGCCGTCGCGACGAAGAACATTCGCCGTGATCAGTCGGACCGGAACGGGGGTGTTGCCCACCGTGATCAACTGGACGGTGTACGTTTCTCCGGCGGATGCAAGGAAATCGACCCGCTCGACGCCGGTCAACCCGTAGCTGCCGCCGACACGATTGCCCGCGGTATCGAATACTTCCAGATCGACGTCGCCGTCGCTCGCGTCGAATCGTGCTTCGACGGTCAGCTGCCCGTCGAGGGTGGCCGCGACGGGCAGCGTGGTTTGGCGGCCGATCGCGGTTACCGATTCTTGCCGGTACGAACCGACCGGTTCAGGTGGTGCCGGTGTCCATTTCATTTGTATGCGGTAGGCGCCCGGCGCAACACCGTCGGCGGCGACCAGTGCAAAAGAGATGGGCGTGTTTTCAGCGGTGGCGATCGTCCAGGTTTGTGTGTCGGCGGAAAGGCGGCGACCGTCGGGCAGCAACCACTCGGCCCCGGGAAGGTCGGCATCGACGGCGACTTCCAA
>CAYVVR010000344.1:0-361 GCA_964454655.1 uncultured Planctomycetaceae bacterium
GATCGACGATCAAGAGGTGTATCGGGTCGTGAAATTGGCGTACCCCTCTCCGGTGCGCACGGCCTACGAGCCGAACAATACGATCCCGGCGACGCTCTTTTTGCCGGCCGATTTGACGCCCGAATCAAAGCCCCGGCCCGGGGTCATTTGCCTGCACATCTTGTCGGGCCAAATGGAACTGGTCGAGATCATGGCCTCGAATCTCGCCCGACGCGGCATTCCGGCAATCACGTTCAATCTGCCGTACTACGGTAGTCGCGGGTACGAAGACGGCCCCCGGGCATTCGGCCGGAAACCGCAACTGTTGGTCGATGCCGTGCGGCAAACAGCCGAAGACGTCCGGCGCACGATCGACCTGTTG
>CAYVVR010000344.1:371-4929 GCA_964454655.1 uncultured Planctomycetaceae bacterium
CCGCCTTTCCCGAAATCGACGAAGCCAAGATCGGCATCGCAGGCATCAGCCTAGGCGGCATCGTGTCGGCCTCAGCCGCCGAACGTGAACCGCGATTGTACAAGGCGGCGCTGATTCTCTCCGGCGGCGATCTGCGCACGATCATCGCTTCGGCACCCGAAACCGAATTGCTCCGCCGCGGCATGGCGCAGATGGCGCCCGACGAACAAGCCGCTTTGTGGGCGATGATCGACGAGGTTGATCCGTTGCGTCTGGCCGACCGGTTGCGGGAACGCGCCGCGGCGGGCCGCGTGCTGATGATCAATGCAGCCGAAGACGAAGTCATTCCTCGCGAATGTACCGAAAAGCTCGCGCGTGCGGTGGGCATGGAAGATCGCGTCCATTGGCTCGACAAGCTGGGACATTACACGACGATGGCGGCGTTGCCGCAAGTGCTTGAAGAAACGATTGCGTTTTTCGCCGCCGATCTGCCCGACGACGTTCATCCGCCTGAGGGAATCGCCGCAAAAACTCCCGCCGCGCGAATCGCGCGACTGGTTCAGCAAGTCACGCGGTTCTTCTTGACGGCGCCGAAGGAAAACCGTTGCCACATGCTTCAACTTTCGGTTGAAGGCACGGTAGAACCCACACGGCCGGGCGACGCGGCGCAATCGTTCCGCGGCACGTTGACGATGATCCGCGGACACGGAGAACGGTTCCGCCTGGAAGGCGATGTTCCCGAGCTGGGCAAGATCGCCCTGGGGCAATCGGATCACCCCTGGCTGCTCGCTCGCAACGGAACCGTCTTCGAAGGGCGAGAAACACCCGGCAAATCGCCCCTGGTATACGTCGACGAACGGCTCGTGCTGCAAGCGAAAATGATCCTCGGTGCCGCGGCCGGCGCCACGATGACGCCGCAGTTACTCAATCGTTACGCCGAATACAAAGACGGCGTCGATCCGCGAGGACGCCCGGTCGTCGTCGCCCAGGCGGTCGATAATCCGCAGATCGTCTTCCGCATCACGTTTTCGGCCGACGGTTCGCGCCCTGCCGAGATCGAGTTTCACGTCGGCAACGTGCACGGCACGATCACCGTGGGCGTGTTTCAGCTCGACGCCCCGGCCGTCGATCCGCTGTTTCAACCGCCCGAGGGTAAGCGTCATCCGGTGAACTCCGACGATTTGTACCGGATGATTGCAGCCGTCGTTCATTTCGCCGTCGAACAAACACTCCCCTAGCCGACCGACGTTTCCGAAGGTGATGCCCGCCATGTCACGAAGCCGAATTTTCGCGTTTCAAACGCCGCCCATGGTGATCGTCGCATCGATTGCGGCGCTGAGCAGCGTTTTGTGGACGCCGACGCTTGTTGCCCAGCAGGCCGTCACCGCGCCCGCTGCAACGCCGAACACCGGCGCCGCCCCGCAGGCGCAGGTGCCGTTGGGTACGCCCCTTCCGCAGGCGGTTCGTTCGTTTCGCGTGGCCGGATGGGACCCCGACGGTCACGGCGTCTTGTTTCACGTCGACGGTCGGCGTGTGATGGTCGTCGAAGGAACGCCCGAGCAAATGGGTCGCGCCCACGCACGTCTCCTCGAACGCGAATGCCATTACTTGATCGAGCGTGTGCTGTACGGCGTGGGGGCCTTCGACAGTGTGGCCGGCGGCGAATGGTTCTTCGATACGATGGAGACGATCCAGCGACGGACGCTTCCGTACATCCCCCCGCGATTCTTGGAAGAAATCGACGCGTTGGCGGCCGAACTGAACATTCCGCAGCGCGACGCCCGTTTGGCCAACTTGTTCCCCGAGCGATTCCATTGCAGCGGCGTGGCCGTCCGCGGCAAGGCGACCGCCCAGGGCCGGGTGATCCACGCCCGCGTGCTCGACTACATGCGCGACATCGGCCTGCAAAACGCGTCGGTGATCACCGTCTTCCGACCGAGCGGATACCATACGTGGATGTCGGTCGGCTACGCCGGTTTCGTGGGCACGGTCACGGCGATGAACGAAAAAGGCCTTGCCGTCGGCGAAATGGGCGGACGCGGCGAAGGCCTTTGGGACGGCACGCCGATGAGCCTCCTGTTGCGCGACGTGATGGAGCGGGCGGACGACGTCGAACAGGCCGTCGACATCTTACGACGCGCGAAACGCACCTGCGAATACTATTACGTGCTCTCCGACCGCAGCGGCGCGATGGTCGGCATCCGGGCAACGCCCGACGAATTTCTCGTGCTGCACCCCGGCGAACAACATCCGCTGTTGCCGGTCGTACCGGAAGACTGCATCCTCATTTCGGCCGATCGACGCGCCGAAGTGCTCAGCGAGCGCATCCGGGCACGGTACGGACACATCACCGTGCGCGACATGATCGACATCATCAAGCGCCCGGTCGCCATGGATTCCAACCTGCACGACGCGATCATGCTGCCCGAGTCGCTCGACGTGTACGCGGCCGAAGCCGGAAGATACACGCCTGCTTGCGATGAACCCTACCTGCACGTTAATCTCAAAGAAGTGCTCCGGTGGTACGAAACCGCCCGCCGAAGTCGTACCGACTGAAAACCGACGCTTCTTCCCTCCATTGCGACTAGCCGATACTACGAGGAGCCGATCCGATGCGCAACCGATTCCTTTCGTTCGCCTTGTTCGTTTGCGGAACAACGGTGTTGTTCTGGTGCGCAGGCCCGGTCGCATCGTCGTCGGCCGACGAACCATCGCCTGCGAAACCGACCGCCGAATCGCAAAAGGCGCCCGATTCTCAAAAACAAGAAAAACCTTCGCCCTACGCGTGGCGGAATCTGTTCGACGGGAAGACGCTCAAAGGCTGGAAGGCCCCTGAGTTCGGCGGTGAGGGGAAAGTCGAAGTCAAGGACGGCATGATCGTCATGCATTACGGCAACCCGATGACGGGCATCGTCTACACCGGCAAAGATTTCCCCAAGAACAACTACGAGTTCGAATACGAGGCTTCCCGCCTCGACGGAAGCGATTTCTTCGCCACAGTCACGTTCCCGGTGGGCGACGAGTTTTGCTCGTTCGTCAACGGCGGCTGGGGCGGAACGACGATCGGCATTTCGTCGGTCGACTTCTACGACGCTTCCGACAACATCACGACCGGCTTTTTCGATTTCAAAGACAAGCAGTGGTACAAGTTCCGCGTCCGCGTGTCGGATGCCAAAGTCGAGGTGTGGATCGGCAAAGAAAAGGTCGTCGACCTCGTCCGCAAAGGGCATCAATTCTCGACCCGTTTCGAGGTCGACTTGTGCAAGCCCTTCGGCTTTTCGACCTGGATGACCACCGGGGCCATCCGGTCGGTTCGCGTCCGGATGCTCAAGCCCGAAGAAGTCAAAGACATCGCCCTCGAAGCGAAGGAACACCCGTTCTAAGCACGCTTTTTCAAGCGACGGCCTAACGACGCGATTCCAAGTGCGCGGCGGTCCAGGCTGTTCCGACCAAGGTCAAGTCGGGCACCAACCGTGCACGTTCGCCCAGCGCCTCGACGACCTGTGCGGCATTGCCGCCGGTCACGAAAATCTCGGCCTGCGAGCCCAAACGCTGCTCGTGCCGGGTTACAAGTTCTCGCACGCCGCCGACGGCTCCCCAGAACAACCCGGCCGACATCGCGGTCTCGGTCGACGTTCCCAACGGGTCGGGCGTTTTGTCGAGCCGGGTCACGTCGATCAACGGCAAGAGGTCGGTGTAATCGTGCAGCGCCCGCGCGGCCATCGCCAAACCGGGCAAGATCGCCCCCCCCAAAAAACCGCCGTCGGCCGAAACGAGATCGACCGTGATCGCCGTTCCCAAATCGACGACGACCGCGGGCGAACCTTCTCGACGCAGGCGGTCGGCGGCTGCGGCGTCGAGCAAACGATCGATACCGACCATATCGGGATCCGGCACCCGCACGTCGAGCGGGACATCTTCATACGTCAACAACACGACGCGATCTTGCGGCCGATGCGTGCGTTGCCATTCCAGTAATCGCGTGGTCGCGGGCCGATTCACGCTGCCGATGTACCACGAAACCGCCGAATCGAGCTCGGCCAGCCACTCGCCGAGCACATCGGCCGAGTCCTCATGCCGCAGATAGAACACGCGATCGGGGGCGAGTCGATCGACCGACGGAACGCCACGATACACCCCCAGCTTCGCCCGTCGATTGCCAATATCGACAGCCACAATAGGCTGCGGAAACTCAGTTCGCATCGGATTGCTTCGCGATCGTGATTTCACGCGGCAAACGCCGCGTGGTTGCTCGAAACGGCTCGAAAACCAATGTTACCGGAACCGAATTATAGTCTTCCGGCGGGTCTACGCAGCCGAAGCTTGCAGAGTTCGGCCGTTATTTCGGGGCATTTTTCTGCTCGCCTCGCGCATCAATCGGTCGATTCGTCATCGCCGGAACGCGCGAGTTCTTCCTGCTTGCGTTGCCGTGCCCGATCGCGGGCGGCCAGCACGGCCGAAATCTTGCCCAACAGTCGATTGAGCCCTTCGCCGGTAACGGCGGAAATGAGCAGCACGGGCTTGCCGGTCTCTTGAGCCAGCCGGTCGCGAACCTCGGCAGCCTCGGGTAGATCGCACT
>CAYVVR010000345.1:0-4917 GCA_964454655.1 uncultured Planctomycetaceae bacterium
GACCTCGACACTGGCAAGGCGGTAGTCGATGTCGTGCCTCGAACGGAAATCGATCCGATCGACCAGCGGGTCGTGATCCATCGCCCCACGAACCGTGTCCGCTTGACGTTCCTCTCGCATTTGCGGGTGGCGGTTGCCGACGAACCTACGGCAACACCTCGTCTTACGGGCACATGCCTACTTCCCGCGTTCCCGTGGGAAAGCTACGGCCTAGAAGACCCTCGCATCACGCGCATCGACAACGAGTTCGCCATTACCTACGTCGCGGTGTCTCCTCACGGTGTCGCTACGGCGTTGGCGACCACCGACGACTTCCGTCACTTTCGGCGACGCGGGATCATTTTCCCGCCCGAAAACAAGGACGTCGTTCTTTTTCCTAAACGAATCGGTGAGCGTTTCGCCGCCTTGCACCGCCCCGTCGGGGCCACGCGGTTCTGTCCGCCGGAAACGTGGGTCGCCTACTCACCCGATCTCGTGCACTGGGGCGACCATCATCGCCTGACCGGCGGAACGCTGCCTTGGGAATCGGACCGCATCGGTCCCGGTGTGCCGCCGATTCCGGTGAACAACGACTGGTTGGTTATCTATCACGCGGCGGAACAGCCGGCGCCCCCAGAGAAGGTAGGGACGTACACGGCGTCGGCGTGGCGACTGGCCGGCAATGCCCCGCACCACATGCGGGCACGCACGGCGGAACCGATTCTGGTCCCTTCCGAGCCGTTTGAGCGCGAAGGTTTCGTACCGAACGTCGTTTTCCCGACCGGTGCCGTGAGTCACGGCGACCAGTTGTTTGTGTACTACGGAGCGGCCGACACTTCGACGGCGGTCGCCGAAATGTCGTTGCGTGATATCCGCGACGCCTTGGTCGACGAGTGAAGCACGACAGCACCGTGCGTTCCGGCTGAAGTCGGCCCACCGGAACGGCACCGAGCAGAACAGAAACATCACCCTCAAAAGGAGGTAACATCCGATGGCGAAACCCGGTAGTCTCCGAAAAATTGCATTCGTGGGTGATTATCTTCCCCGCAAATGCGGGATCGCAACATTCACGTACGATTTGCGGAACGCGGTGGCAAGCCAGTATCCGCGAACCGAGTGCATGGTCGTTCCGATCGACGACATCCCCGGCGGGTACAAATATCCGGAAGAAGTCCGCTTCCAGGTTCCGGAACAAGAGCTCGACGCCTACCGTCGCGCCGCCGATTTCCTGAATTTCGCCGACGTCGATGTCGTGTGCGTGCAGCATGAATTCGGAATCTACGGCGGTCCGGCCGGCAGCCACCTGTTCGCGTTACTGCGGAATCTCCGCATGCCGATCGTGACGACGTTGCACACGATCCTGCGTGAACCGACGCCGGATCAGAGTCGTGCGATGCATCAACTGGCCGACCTGTCGACCCGGTTGGTCGTCATGTCGGAACGGGGAAAGGAATTCCTCAAAGAAATCTACAGTGTCGACGAAAGCAAAATCGACGTGATTCCTCACGGCATTCCCGACATGCCGTTCGTCGATCCCAATTTCTACAAAGATCAGTTCGACGTGCAAGGCAAGAACGTGCTGCTCACGTTCGGTTTGTTGTCACCGGGCAAGGGAATCGAATACGTCTTGCAGGCCATGCCGTCGATTCTCGAGGAATTTCCGAACACCGTGTACATCGTGCTCGGTGCGACGCACCCGAACCTCGTCCGGGAGCAAGGCGAAACGTATCGGCTCCAGCTGGAGCGGATGACGGAAGACTTGGGCATCAAGAACAACGTCATCTTCTACAACCGTTTCGTCGAATTGGAAGAGCTGATGGAATTCCTCGGCGCCTGCGACATTTACATCACGCCTTACTTGAACCAGGCGCAGATCACATCGGGTACGCTTGCGTACTCGTTCGGCTGCGGCAAAGCCGTCGTTTCCACCCCGTATTGGCATGCTGAAGAACTCCTGGCCGACGGTCGCGGTGTGCTCGTTCCCTTCCGCGACAGCGAAGCCATCGCCCGCGAAGTGAAAGCGTTGTTACGCGACGAGGCCCGCCGTCATGCGATGCGCAAGCGGGCGTACATGTTGGGCCGCGAAATGATTTGGAGCAACGTGGCCCACTTGTACATGGACTCGTTCTGCCAGGCCCGCCGGACTTCCATCGACAGCGACCGAAAACCGACCCGCATCCCCACGCTCGAAGAACGCCATGCTGAATTGCCGACCTTGCGCCTTGATCATTTGGTGCGTATGTCGGACTCGACCGGCATGTTTCAGCATGCCACGTTTTCGCTGCCTAATTTTCGAGAAGGCTATTGCCTGGACGACAACGCCCGGGCATTGATTCTGACCGTGTTGCTGGAAGAACTCGGTGAGAACCCCCCGGTCGTTCGCCGGCTGGGCGACACATACGCCGCCTTCGTCGACTACGCCCTCGATCTGCCGTCGCGTACATGGCACAACTTCATGGGGTTCGACCGCCGGTGGCTGGACACGAGCGGATCGCAAGATTCGCTGGGCAGAGCACTGTGGGCACTCGGGGTTTGTGTCGGCCGCTCGAAACGCAAATCTCTTCAGTATTGGGCCGCGCACTCGTTCGAACCCACGCTGCAAATGGTTCTCGACACCACCGCGCCTCGTCCGTGGGCATACGCGCTTCTCGGCATTCACGAATATCTGCGACGATTGAGCGGAGATCGCATGGCCGACGAAGCCCGCCGAACGTTTACCGAACGGCTCTTGGACATGTATCGGAAAAATGCGTCGGACGACTGGCCGTGGTTTGAAGCCATCGTCGCATACGGCAACGCAAGAATTCCGCACGCCCTGATTCTCAGCGGCCGCTGGATGTGCCACGGCGAAGCATTCGATGTGGGTATCAAAACCTTGCAGTGGCTGGTCGACATCCAGCGTTCGCCCAACGGTCATTTCCGTCCGGTGGGCTCGAACGGATTCTACCGCAAGGGAAGCCCCAAGGCCGAATACGATCAACAGCCGTTGGAAGCTGGGGCGATGGTGTCGGCCTGCATCGAAGCGTTCCGCGCCACCGACGACCGAAGGTGGTACGACGAGGCCCGCCGGGCTTTCGAATGGTTCCTCGGGCGAAACGACTTGAATCAATCGCTTTACGACCCGAATACCGGCGGCTGCTGTGACGGTCTGCAAGAAGACCGCATCAATCAAAACCAAGGCGCCGAATCGACCCTGGCCTACTTGACGGCCTGGGCCGAAATGAAACTCCTGGAAGGCAGTTTGGCTGCCTTCGATCGAGCGACCGAAACCGCGGTCGCTTCTCCGGCTTCCCCGGCGTCGGTGTAAGTCGTCGTCCGCCGAAAACGGGGGAATCCGCCCGTCCTGTGACGCCCGTCCCACCAACCTCGGTCGCGATACACCCCCGCGCCACGGTGGGGCGTATTGCGACATCCGAGGGAACATCGATTGCAGCTCGGCACCTGCGATCGCCGTTGGGTGAATCGGCGGATTCCCGTAAGCTACATTTGAAAGGACCGCTGGACAAGTGCGCGATTCCATCGCATCGACTCCCCACAACGATCGATCGCTTCGCGACGACTGACGAGGGTTCGGCATGGAAGTCAAACGTTCCAACATCGTTCTCAGCCCGAACAACAAGCGAGTCCTGTTCCGGCCCTTCGAACCGGACGACAAAGGGCGCATTCTCAAGATCGTCGCCCGCATCATGGAACTGTCGGATGAAGAAGTCGACCGCCGGGTCGGCGAGGTACTCCGCGAGTTCCACAGTCGCCACCAGCGATTGAAACAGTTCTTCTTGCGGCGATTCGAGGCGGTGCGTCCCTTTTTGCTCACCGACCGAGAGCTGCCCGAAAACCGGCGCATGCTCATCGGATCGTATTTCACGCAAGAGTACGCCCTGGAAGCGACCGCCCTGTTCAATCCGTCGATCGTTTGGCACTACGATCAATCGAATGTCCCGCCGGGCGCAAAGCGGTTCATCATGAGCTTGCGATCGACCGGCGAAGGGCACGTGTCGTCGATCGGTTTTCGGTCGGGCATCGTACACGCCGACGGCTCAGTAGAAATCGATCCGGCTTCGCGATACGTCACCGCCCCCGATGTCGTCCCCAACGCGCTGTACGAAAAGAAGCTGTTCCAGCAAAAACTCTTGGAACTGGGCATCGCCAACGGATTCGTCGAACTCGTGCTGGCCATTTTGGACGATCATTTCACGCTCGCCGAGTTGGAGCGTGCCATTCAGTTCGTCCTTCGCCAGCATCGGGTACACCACAGCGAATGGGAAGGCCTCGCGAAATCGGTCGTGTCGCTGGCGAAGGCAAACTACGAAATCCAGCACGAACCCGAGACCGACATCTCGGAACGGGTCATCTTCCCGTATGCCCCGACCGAGCTGAACGGCATCGAGGACGCCCGATTCGTCCTCTTCACCGAAGACGACGGAACGCGCACGTACTACGCCACCTACACGGCCTTCGACGGCAACGTGACGTTTCCGCACATCCTGGAAACGAACGATTTCCTTCGGTTTCGCATCGCAACCCTGAACGGTCCCGAGGCCAAGAACAAGGGAATGGCCTTGTTCCCCCGCCGAATCAACGGCTTGTATGCCATGTTGTCCCGCCAGGACGGCGAAAATCTGTATCTGATGTACTCCGACATGTTGCACTTTTGGTACACCAAGGAAATCGTCGCCAAGCCGACGTATCCTTGGGAGTACGTGCAAATCGGTAACTGCGGCTCGCCCATCGAAACCGAGCATGGATGGCTCGTCTTGACGCACGGCGTCGGCCCGATGCGTAAATACTCGATCGGCGCGTTGCTGTTGGACCTGGAAAATCCCCGGCGCGTCATCGGCCGTCTGAAACAACCGTTGCTGGCCCCCATCGAGAGCGAACGAGAGGGCTACGTGCCCAACGTCGTCTACAGTTGCGGCGGCCTGATCCACAACGGCAAAC
>CAYVVR010000346.1:0-4911 GCA_964454655.1 uncultured Planctomycetaceae bacterium
ATGCGGCACGATTGGACATTCACGGCGTATTCGAAAAGGAATACCGCGACGCCCGCAGCTCGACGGAAGCCCGCGCCCTGCTCGCCCGCACGTTGTTGAAAGAAGCGGCCGAGACGAGCGACGATCCGGCCGTTCGCTATACGCTGTATGACGAAGCCCGCACCTTGGCCGTCGATGGGGAATCGCCGTCGCTGGCGATCGAGGCGGTCGATTCGATGGGGTTGTACTTCCAGGTCGACACGTGGCAAATGCACGTGGAGACGATCGAGCAGTTGGCCAAAGAGGTCGATACGCCGCAGGCCCGCGACGAGCTCGTTCAGTTGATCGACCGATTGATCGATTCGGCGATCGACGCCGATCGGTACGACGTCGTTCCCTCGTTGGCAAAAGCCGGTACGATGACGGCGACGAAGCTTCGCGACTTGGCGCTGCGTGATTATCTGGAAGATAAACAACAGCGGGCGAAGGAAGTCGAAGAAGCGTATCTTCAAGCCAAGGCGGCCCTCGAACAATTGCGCGAAACGCCCGACGACCCGTCCGCCAACACGATTGCCGGAGCGTTCTACTGTTTCGCGAAGCGGGAATGGGCTCGCGGCTTGCCGATGCTCGTCAAGGGCGACAACGCGATGATGAAGACGGTCGCCCAGGCCGATCTTGCCAAACCCACGTCGCCCCGGTCGCAACTGCAACTGGCCGACGATTGGTGGGCCTTGGCCGATACGTTGGACGAACCGCTCAAAAGCGGCGCCCGGCGGCGGGCGGGTTGGTGGTACATCGTGGCCGGGCCCCAATTGCGAGGTGAAGAGCTCGAACGCGCACGCCAACGGGCCGTCGAGTCGGGACGTATCGTCGATTTGCTCGATTTGGCGATGAAGCGAAAGGCGCTCACGTTGGGAAGTTGGCAGCGGGCGGGCGGATTGGTTTCGTCGGTGGAGCCTGCTCCGCGGGTGCAGTTCAACGTGTTTGCCCCCGAGCGTTACCGGCTGGACCTGACCATCGAACCGTTGGCGGCCGCCGGCAAAGAAGAGGATCGCGAAAAGCTCCCCGGCCGGGAAGGATTCATCGTCGGCTTGCCGTGGCGAAACTATTGGTTCACGGCCGTTCTCGATTGGGGCTTGGGCCGCCAAGGCAACGCGGCGTTTTTGGCGTTGTACGACGGCAAGGGCCCCGATTCGTCGAATCCGACATTTCGTCCCAACAAGTTGCTGCGCTCGAAGCGTCCGAACTATGTAAGTTATGAGGTGACCGACGAGGGGGTGACCGTCTCGGTCAACCGCATTCCGATCATCCAATACACCGATTCGTACGACCACTTGAAGATGCCGCCGGAATGGGCCGTTCCCGGCAAGCGGCGCATCTTCATCGGTACCCGCTTTTGTTCCTACCGCATTACCAAGGCCGACCTGATCGACCTCGAAGATTGAGCTACTTTCGGGGGGCGATCATCCGGCCGACGGTAGCGTCGGTTTTGCGGCGTTTGCCGAATGTTTACCCACCACCGGCACGGCAACGTGCGTTTGGCTCGAAACCGCCTGCAATTTCGCCTGGTTGAAGAGGCGTAGGCGGGTGATTGCGAGCTAGTTTCCTTCCAGGGGCACCATCCCGGAACAGAGAGGACCCACCTGATGCGTTCCCGCTTTGCGCTAGTCGTCTCGATCGTCGTGGTGGTCGCCGGCGTGGCGGCCTTCCGCATGTTCGCCCAAAACACCGAGGCTTCGCACCGCACGTTCACGGTTCCCGAACCGTTCTCCGAGGCCGAGGTCGAGTGTCGCGAATCTTTTCTGGAAAAATATTGCATAGCGCACGATCGCGGTGATGTTTCGGCGGTAATGGAGATGGTATGCACCGGCGGCACGACGGCCGAAGTCGTCGAAGCGTACCGCGCACGCTTTCAAGACATCCTCGACCATGAGTTGATCGGTGCCGAGGCGATTCCTTTAGTAGCGCCCGAACAGGTAGCCGAGCGCGTCGCCGAGCTGGGCTACACGCCCAACATGAGACCCTATGCCGTGCTTCGCATCATCGTGATCGACGGTGACGCTGAGCGAACCGATACCTTTTTGTTGGGCTTCGCCGCGGGCGGCTATCGAATCGCCTTGCCTGCCGGTGAGCAAACACGCTGAACGCCGGGGCGATTCTTCGAGCGGTGCGCGAACCGTTCGACGGCGCACGGGCGTGTTCGGGGATGCGCTGATGGGACACTATTGGTGGTAATTATCGTCAGCACCGCGGTCGTAAAGGCGTTCACCGTCCTTGATCAACAGCAACCGGTAATGATACCCGGCCGGAACGACGATTTGGCGGAAGGTCGGCCACACGTCGAACGAATCGCTCCAGAGCCCCACATCGAGAATAATCCCTCGCGGACGACCGCAGCACTGAACAAGGCGTTGCAAGATTCGTCCGGCGTTTTCCTGGGTGATGGGGATACCGCGATCCGGCCGCGGCGTCACGGTCGTTTGCAACCAACCGTCGTTCAAAACGATAAAGTCGTCGGTATTCAGACCGGCACGCCGTCCGTTTACATACCGGTGCCACACGTATAGCCGATCGTAACGGATGATCACCCCAATCATGCCGCGAATTTCACCGGCGTTGTCTCGTTCGCCGGGTAAGACGACGGCCGATTGCGTTGCGCCGACGGCATCTTCGGCCTTTTCGCGAGCGTCGGCAACGGCCTTTTTCTTTTCTTCCAACTCTTGCTCGACGGCTTCGCTTTCGGCAATCATTTGGGCGATTTCGGTGCGAAGCTGATCGATCTCGTCGGTTCGCGAGGCAATCTCGGTTTGAAGCACCTGCTCGCGTTCGAGCAATTCCGAGTAAGCCTCCCAACGTTCTCGTATTTCGGCGGGCAGGCCTTCGGCTGCGTCTTGCAAGCGGGCCATGTCTTCTTGCAGCATTTCCTGCTTTTCCAACAGGCGGTCGCGCTGCTCCTGCAAGACGACCGCCTGCTGTTGTTCCAATAGTTGCTGCTCTTTCGACTCGACGGAATTGCGCGTGAGCACGGCCAGCAAGATCGTGATCAGCACGATCCCGCCGAAGGTATTGCAGATGGTATCGAGCATCAAGTCGAAGCTGTCGCCGGCGTCGGCACGTCTCACGTTCGGTTCTCCCGCGTTACGGTTCGACAGGCGGTGCGAAGGTGACTTCCAGCGATTCGCCGATCGGCTCGAAGCCGTGCGGCAGCCCGATTTCGCGGAGCTTTTCGTTGAGGTCCCAGCCGTAGTTTTGCATCGAAGGTCGAATCAACAGAAACACGTAGCTTCTTCTCGGTAGCGTGCGAATCCATTCGACGGCGCGACGCATGCGTTCGCCGGGCGACCCGGTGAACGAGAAGTTTTCGGCTGCGTTGCCCGCGGAATCGAGCCGGGTGACGATCCACACCTGTTGCCCCATGTCGAGCACGTATCGAACGTGTGTTTCGAACCCCGCCACGTTGAAAACGGTCAAGTCGCCGTTGCTGAAGCGGGCGACCAGGCCGTTGAGTTCGCGCAGTTGGGCGTCGAGGTCTTTGAGTTCTTGTTCGGCCGCCTCGGCGAATCGGGCGGTCGCCTGGGCGGTTTCTTGATATTCCTGCCGCAGGTCGGCGACCTGTTCGAGCAGTTCTTCTGCGCGGCGTTCGAGATTTTCGACCCGCTGAGCGAGCCGTTCCATCTGTTCGGCGTCGATCGTTTGGACGTCGAGCTGCGCCTGGGCAAGCCGGTTGATGTGCGCCTCTTGGGCCTCGATGTCGCGTTCGAGTTCGGCGATTTCACGCTGCAAGGCCTCGATATCGACCGAGGCCGTCTGCGCCGCCTGCACCGAACATTGGAACAACTTCAGCGCCAACAGCAACGCCACGAACAGCAAGATACCCATCACCGAGGTGACGATATCTTGGAACGAAAACAGGCTGACGGTCGGACCGGTTCGTCTACGCATGGCTGTCGGAGGAAACCCCGTCGAAGAGAAGGCGCAAGCGGCCGACAATATGCCGGCTGCAATATTCCGAGCACGCTTCGAGGAATTCGTACTCGGACTTTTTCAAGACCGTGATCGCCAACTGGATGACCAGGGCGCACACCAACGCCAGCAACGTCGTATCGAAGGCGGTGCCCAAGCCGCCGGTCACCTGCCGCAACCCGTTGGTGAGGCTCGCCATGTCGCCCCCTTGGGCCAGCACTTGACTGAACGAGCCGATCGATTGCGACAAGCCGAGCACGGTGCCGATGAACCCGAGCACCGGAATCGCCCATACGAACCCCTGCACCAGGCTGTAGCTGGTTTCGAGGGCGTCTTCGTCTTGTTCGGCGGCGGAACGGAGGATGCGATCCACGTCTCCCACCTGCCCCAAGTTTCGCAGATTCGACAACGCGCCCAGTATCCGGTTGTAGAGGATGAAGTTCCGCGGTTCGTCGGCTACCCGGTACAAGTGGTCCATCACGGTATCGACCGTCAGCGGCGACAGGACGAAATCGGGTTCGTCGGGGACGACCGGGTATCGCAACGCGCGCCGCTGAAAGGCCAGTTTGCGCCACTTGATGAACAGCAAGACGAGCGACCACACGGCCAGGTACGTCGTCGCGTATTGCGTCGGCCCGCGGTGAAGCAAGATATCGGCCCACGGGACCCAGTCGTCGGGCGCGAGGATCAAGCCCCCGAACAAAAGCCCCGTCACGATGGCGGCCACCAAGGCCGAGAAGAACGCGTTGACGCGGGTGAAACGCCCCCCGCGAATCCCGAACCGCTGTTCGGGATCATGTCGATGCCACTGCAAGACGGCCTCGATGGGAAACGATGGATCAACTTCCGAATGCGCAAACTGCGACATGATTTCTCCAACGACGAAAACAAGACCAATCAGTCGTCCGACCTGAGACTCTTTGTTCGGTCCGCTTGCCCAACCTTCTGTAGGGCTCTCAGCCGCTATAT
>CAYVVR010000347.1:0-4904 GCA_964454655.1 uncultured Planctomycetaceae bacterium
ATCTTCTGCCGGGCGATACCGAGCATTGCCGCGTGCCGGTCGTTGTGATGACCAGTCAGGGGAACGAAGAAGCGGCTGTGCGAGCGCTTAAGACGGGAGCCCTCGACTATATCGTCAAGTCGCAGACGACGCTCACCGACATGCCCCACATCGTGCTGAACGCCCTCGACAAGTGGGAGCAGATCACGCAGCGGCGGCTGGCGCAGGCCGAATTGCGCCGCGCCCACGCCGAGTTGGAACGGCGCGTCGAAGAACGTACCCGCGAGCTGGCCGAAACCAACCGGCGATTGCAAGCCGAGATCGAAACCCGAACGCAGGCCGAGGCCGAAGTGCGCCGTGAACGGCAGTTGTTACGCGAGCTGCTCGACCTACACGAGCGGGATCGCAAGGTGCTGGCCTTTGAAATTCACGACGGCTTGGCCCAGCAGTTGGCCGGGGCGCACTTGATGCTGCAAACGTTGACCGCGGGACGGGAGGAAGTGTCGGCGAATGTACAGCAGGTGATTGCCTCGGTCGAGCGGTTGCTCGACGATTCGATCAAAGAAATCCGGCGACTGATCAACGGGTTGCGTCCGGCCGTCTTGGATGAAGAAGGCGCCCCTCCGGCGATCGAGCATCTCATTACCGAGGTTCGTCGGGACGCGCCGGATCTCGAGCTGAATTACGCGTTTCCCGACGATTTCGGCCGCTTAGCGGCACCGTTGGAAAACGCACTGTTCCGAATTGCCCAAGAAACGTTGACGAACGTGCGGAAACACGCCCGCGCCTCGCACGTCGATATCCGCCTGGAACGGAAAGACGGCGAGGTCGAACTGACGATCGTCGACGACGGATGCGGCTTTCGCATCGAAGAGGTCGCCGAAAAGCGATTCGGGCTTCAAGGGATTCGTGAACGGGCGCGATTGTTGGGAGGAACGGCCGAAATTGAAAGTGCGCCGGGCCAAGGCACGCGGGTTACCGTGCGGCTACCGGTTCTGCCGCCCGCCGACGATGCGGGAGAATGAGCGATACGCACCTACTCGACGGTTTCGTCTTACACGATTCCCTCGAGAATCGCCGCCAATCGGTCGGGCGTGCGGTCGAATCGCCGTTTGTAGTCTTCAAAGCTGGGCAGCAGACGGGTTTTGAGCTTGGTTTCGTGATGCAGGGCGATGTCTTCCAGGCGATGTTCCAGGAACGGATTCGCGAATCGCTCCAGCACGGCCCGGGCAAACGACTCGGCGTCTTCCACGCGATCTTCCACGGCAGGAAGGATTTCTTCGAACAACAGCCCTTCGAGCCACGAACGAACATGGGCGTCCGAGATCGATTCGCGAACGGTCGTGAAACCTTTGGGTAGGGCGTACGCGACCAGCGCGGTGTGGGCGCCGTTTAGGATCCGTACTTTACGAAGCGAATAGGCTTCGACATCGGCGACGCACGACACGGCCGGATGCGCCGCCAACACGTCGAAGATCGAAGGCAATCGTGGGGCTTCCGGCGGGAGCGGTTTTTGCGGCAGTTGTTCGATGTACCACGCGGCGAACGGTTCCGCAACTGCGGCCAACGGATCGTCGGCAAGCGGTTCATCGCTTTTCGGCGGTGTGACGATGCGGTCGACCAGCGTGTTGCACCAGCGGCATTCCATCGTCACGTAATCCATCAAATCGTCGTCGGCCCCTTCGCGTTCCGCCTGTTCGAGCACCAGCCGCTTCAATCGCTTGGCATTGCGATCCAATAGCTCACACGGCAGGATGACCGGCCCGGGAAGTCCCGCTTTGCGCCGGGCGTCCAATACCGAAAGCAGTTTGGCCGGGTACGACTCCGGCGGTAAGCCGCGGCTGGTATCGCCGTCGACCAACGCATAGCCGGCCTCGGTAACGTTCGATACGATGGCCGCCAGTCCCGGCGAAACGGCGAATTCGAGAACACGCGGCCACTCGAAATCGGCCGCCGCGGCATCGGCGACGCTGTGCACCTCGATTTGCCGGTCGACGGTTTCACCGTGCTCTAGGCCGCGAATTGCCACGTGATAAGTGAAGTGCCGCGAGGCAAAAAGGTCGGCACGTTCGACGCCCGTCGATTGAACGACGAACACCCTCGCCGATGCCTGTTGCCGGTCGGTCAGCTCTTGCAGAAACGTGTCGACGAATGCGCGGAGAAACCGACCGGTTCCGAACTGAAGAATCCGAATCGGAATGTTTTCGTGTTGCATCGCTTGGCCGGGAACGTATCGATCATTCGCAATGTTTGCAAGCATGCAACTCGCATGATGCAAAAATGCAGACGCCTATTCGACGATGTTTCCCGATCGTACAGTGCGCGAAACATCTTGACGAGCGGGGGCTCACCAGACGGCTCCGAATACGGGCGCACGCCGCGAAACGGATTCGCGACCGCAGGGATGCAGGTAGCGGTACGCCATCGCGGGCCATTTGCATTCGGTTTCCAGCCCGATGAGCGTGGGCAGCGTGACGGCATCGGGGCGAGGACGAACGGGAAGGTCGGCGACGAGTTCCGGACGCAGACGAAAAACCGGGCCTTCGGATGCGCTGAACGGAGTTTGACGCAGCGTCGTGAAAAGATTGTTTTCCGCGAGATTCGCTGGAAAAGACTCGCGAAAGCGACCGTCGAACCAGTTCATGGTCGCCTGAACGCCGGAGAGTGCCGCACCCGCTCGGGCGTGGACGGCTTGTTGGTTGCCCGCGGGACGACCGGCGGCCGTGACGAAGTTTCCGTACAGTACCGCTCGGGCGCCCGGTGCCGAGAGATCGACGACCGGTGACACGAACGGGGTCACGATGGTGTTGAACGCGGCGTACAGCGTGCCGTCACGATTGCGGCCCCCGTCTTGGCCGAAATGAATCGTCGTCCGGTTGCCGCGGCACTGCGGATCTTTGACGATGATGTTTCCCAACAGCACGGCATGGCTTTCCGGTGCGGTGGTATCCTCGGCATCGACCAGGTCGAATTCGCGGTTCGCCGAATCGTGAACGTAGCAGTACGCGACCAACATTTGGTGGGCACGACTCTTGACGTTATGTCCCGTCAAACTGTGATCGACTTCACAGAACAACAACGCGACGCTCGTTCCGCCGAGATACAAATTGTGATTGTAGCCGGGGTGCTCGAAGTCGCCGTTGTGGTGGATATGACACTGAACGATCCGCTGGCCGCGGCCTCGCCTGATCGTGCCGTCGCCGTTCGACATGATGCCCATGTCGTTGTGATGGATTTCGCAGTCGCGAATGGTCACGCCGTTTGCCTGGTTGATGCGAACACCCGCACCGTTGTGCGAACTATTGTGGGCGCCGCTGAGGGAAAAACCGACGAGCGTGCAGTCGTCGGCCCCCGGATCGAATTGAAAGATCGCTCGCGGCGTCGATCCGCGTCCGCTGTATTCGAAGCCTTTGCCCGAAACGGGCACGTACTTGCGCCCTTCGGCGGGAACGCCGCGGATCGTCAATCTCGGCTTGCGCACGAGAACTGCCGGCGTTTCGTACGGTGCATCGTCGGCGAGTGCGTGGACTTCGATCACGTCGCCCGGCCGGGCGGCCGCAACGGCGTCTTCGATGCGGGCGAAGGTCTTTTCCGGACCGACTTGCAGGACCTCCGCCGCGGCCGGTGAAGCAAACGACGCAAACACCGACCACGCTACGCAACCAAGGAACGCGACCGTCGTCGCCGTTTTCTCGATACCGACAACCGCAAGGATGGACCGTCGCATGGCACCGCTCCCGTATCGGAACATGACGATGAAAACCGCCTGCATTCTGATTCGCGAGACCGTTCGTGCCAAGCGCTGCGGCCGCGTTTCGTGAAATTAGGCGGGCGTGCCTGCTTGACGACGATTTTCGATCGCTTGCGACGGTAGACGCGACCGATTCAGTTCGTAGAGGAACACCCCTGTTGCCACGCCCAGGTTCAACGAGTCGACTTCCGGTGCCATGGGGATCGTGACGCAGCGATGGCATACACCCTGCCAGGTTTCGTCCAATCCGTCGGTTTCGTGGCCCATGAGAACGGCCGTGCGTTCGCTCCAAGCGAAATCGACGATGCACTCGGCTTGCGGATCGACGATCGTGCCCACCAACTCGATTCGCCACCGGCGTGCGATATCGGGCAGTTCGTCGATCAAGCGTTTGGCGCGGTAGTAAGGAACCATCATCGTGGCTCCCATCGACACCCGCAAAGCCCGGCGGGAAAACGGATCGCAGCTTCGTTCACCGAGAATGACCGCATCCATTCCGAACGCACCGGCCGAACGAAACACCAGCCCGACGTTCTCCGGCTTCGTGATGTGCGGGCAAACGACCAATCGCAAGGCCCCTTCCTTTTCGGGCGGGGGAAGCACGTCTTCCAATTTCGGATCGGGTTTGCGCTTGCCGGCCGCCAATACGCCTTGATGAAACTTGATCCCGGCAATCTGGTGCATCAGTTCGCGATCGCCGACGTACAACGGCACGTGGGGCGGAACACGTTCGAGATAGATCGGCAGGTGTTCTTCGTAGACGAACACCGACTCGGCCTCGAACGGGCTGTCGAGAAGCCGTTGCGTCACGAAATGTCCTTCGGTGACGAAGATGCATTCGCCGCGAGCCGTCCGCTCTTTGAGGTTGCGATAGCGTGCAACGCGAGGATCGTCGAGGGTGGTGATGCGTTCGTAGGATCGTGACATGACACGAGTTGCGTATTCAAAGCTTCGCGCGTTCGGATCCCGACGGATACGGGGTGAAAGACACAACGGTTACGCTGAGCCGACGAGCTTCGCGCTTCGGCGTCGATTGCGGAGGCGACCATCCAGCCGACGCTTGCTTTTGTAGATCATTTCCCGCACGAAGTAAAGGAGCCCGTTCCGCACGCTTCGGCAAGGCACATGCCCTTGCCAGAAGGCCGGAATGCGGGACGGTCGTGTTGCGTGCGCG
>CAYVVR010000348.1:0-4893 GCA_964454655.1 uncultured Planctomycetaceae bacterium
GTAAAGACGAGGCGAGAGCGTTCCGATCGGGAGCCGGCGCCTTCATTCCATCTTAGCGAGGGAATGGGAAAGTCTACCCCCGGCGATCGCCGTGAGAAGCCGGGCACGCCTGCCGACACGGCGCGTGCCGTGCCGACGAACGGCTTCTTTGAACGACGTTCTGCGGACGTTCGGCGGTTTGGGAGGGTAGTCGTCCAGGCGATCGATCGTCGGTCTCACCGTCGCTTCGGCTCGCGTTGACCGTTTTTCGGCTTCGCGCTATAATCGCTTCACCGTCACACGAAGCGAACGGCCGAATGTCGACGGCGGAAGATCACGGAACGGTCCTCCGACGCTCGCAAGTTTGGGTCTCGCGTCGAAAGGAACAGGTGACACGACGCGGGAATAAAGTCGACGAAGCTTCGACGGAACGGCTCGTCTTTCGATTCCGTACGCCGTGACGGCAAGGCAAAAGGATTTGCCCGTGCTCGCCACTGTTGTAGACAAGGATGTCGGTCTCAGCTTCGGGGAGTCGCCTCGCGCGATGCCGCTCGGTCCCTATTCCGACGCCAAAGAACAAATCCGCCAGGCCGTCAACATTGTCGACCTGGTGGAAAGCTACTTCCCCCTGCGCCGCCAGGGCCGGAACTTCGTCGGCTTGTGCCCTTGGCACGACGACCACCGTCCCAGCTTGCAAGTAAATCCCGAGCGACAAACCTTCCGCTGCTGGGTGTGCGACATCGGCGGCGATATTTTCACCTTCGTGATGCGGATGGAAAACGTCGAGTTCCCCGAGGCGCTCGCGATTTTGGCCGAGCGGGCGGGAATCGATCTCAAACCGCGTCAATCCGGCGGCGCCCCCGGCGAAAAGGCCCCCGTCAGCCGAAAGCAACTCATGTACCGCGCCGCTGCGTGGGCCGAAGCGCAGTATCATCAGTGCCTGCTCGAATCGCCGGAAGCCGAGCCGGCGCGGCGGTATCTTGCCGAACGGCAAATTCCCGAGGAATTCGTCCGACGCTTCCGCCTGGGATTTTCCCCCGTCGATCCCGAATGGATTTACCGCAAGGCGCTGGCGGTCAAAGCCAACCCCAAGGTGCTCGAAGCGATCGGCGTGTTGGCCCGGTCGGAACGCGGCGTGTACGATCGTTTCCGCGGACGGCTGTTGTTTTCGATTCGCAATCCGCAAGGGAAACCGGTCGGCTTCGGCGGACGCGTGTTACCTGAACTGGGCACGGGCAGTCCTGCCAAGTACGTCAACTCGCCCGAAACGCCGCTGTTCGCCAAGAGTCGGCTGTTGTACGGTTTGGACCTTGCCCGCGAAACCATGCGCAAGACCGGTACTGCGCTGGTCATGGAAGGCTATACCGACGTCATCATGGCGCATCGGTTCGGCTTTACGAACGCGGTGGCGGTCTTGGGCACGGCGTTGGGCAACGATCACATTCGACTGCTGAACCGGTACGCCGATCGCGTTGTCTTGATTCTCGACGGCGACGAAGCCGGACGCCGACGCACGAACGAGGTGTTGAGCCTGTTCGTGGCACGCGGGGTCGACATTCGCGTGCTGACGCTTCCGGAAGGACTCGATCCGTGTGATTTTTTGCTCGAGCACGGGGCCGAAGCGTTCCAACGGGCATTGGAAAACGACTCGCGAGACGCCCTCGACCACGCGTTTGTCGAAGTTACCCGCGGGGTAGACCTGGTCAACGACATTCCCGGCGTTACCAAGGCGATCGACCAATTGTTGACGATCTTGGCTCAGGCGCCGCAAGCGGTGGGAGAAACGACGGCCGCCCAGCAAGCCCGCGAATGGAAAATCTTGTCGCGGTTGGCCGTCCAAGCGAGGATCGACGAAGACATCCTTCGTCGCCGGCTGAAGGAACTGCGGCGCGGACGGCGCAATGCACCGGCCGATCGCACAACGGCGGCGACGAAGCCGGGGGCCAAGTCGCTTCCGCCGTTGGAACGGGACTTCCTCGAGCTGTTGTTGGCCCACCCGGACATCATCGCCAAGGCGATCGAGGTCGTTCGCCCCGAAGACGTGACCGCCCCGGTCGCGCGGCGGATCTACCAGGCGGCCCTCGAATTGCACGATCGAGGCGAACCGGTCGATTTCGACCGCTTGATGTTGTCGTTCGACGATCCCGAAACGAAGAACCTGCTGGTCGAACTGGACGAAACCGTTCGGACGATGGAGATGGATTCTCCGAACGAAGTGTGGCTCCAGTGGGCGGCCGGCTACCAAGCTTATCAAGCGAACAAGGAACGTGAGGCGTTGGAAAACGCCCTGCGATCCGGTTCCCTGGACGACGAGGCAGAACGCGAAGCCCTGCGGCGTCTGGTGGAACAACAACGAAATCGCCAGAGAGGGACATCCGAACCCACGGAAGGGTGAGGTCTCTGGCTCAGCGACCGCGGCGGCGAACTCGTTCCCGCACGCCGTTGATTCGACAACTCGTCGGAATCATTCCGCCGCGTCGTCGCGATCCCCCTACGCGTCATGGAAGCGCGAAAGGAGGCGACCCGTGATCCGTCACGATCCACATCTGCAACAACTGATCGGTAAGGGCAAGGAGCAAGGCGGCTATCTGTTCTACGATCAGGTTCTTTCGTACCTGCCCGACGAATCTCTCAGTCCGGAAAAACTCGATCGGCTGCTGATCGCCCTGGAAGACGCAGGAATCGAACTGAAATACGGACACGCCGACGAAACCGACTCGGAACCGGAACCGACTTTCGACGGCGCACCGTTGCGCAACCTGTTCCCCGACGACGCCCCCAAGTGGAGCAGTGATCCGATCCGGCTGTACCTCAGCCAAATGTCGGAAATCCCGCTTCTCAGCCGCAGCGAAGAAATCGCCCTGGCGAAAACGATCGAAGTCACCCGCAAGCGATTCCGCCGCACGATGATGGGCTGTCATCTCGTGCTGAAGAAGGCCGTTCAAATCCTCGAAGGCGTGTACGAAGGACGGCTCGCCTTCGAGCGTACGCTCAAGGTCTCGTTGACCGACCAATTGACCCGCGAGCAAATCAGCGGGCGCATGCCGCACAACCTGCGGACGTTGAAGGCCCTGATGCAAGCGAACGAGCGAGACTTCCGTCGCCTGATCAACCGGCGCACGCCGCCGGGAATCAAGGCCCGCGCCCGTCGTCGCTTTCTCAGTCGCCGCCGCAAAATGCTGATTCTCGTCGAAGAGTTGGGTTTGCGCACGCGACGCGTCCAGGCCATGATGGGCGAAATGGAACAAGTCGCCGGGCGAATGCAAGAAATCCGCCGTCGCCTCGACGAATTGAAGACGCAACCGGGGCCGATGGGCGAACGCGAACGCCTGCGCCGCGAATTGTGCGACCTGATGATCGCCACCCAAGAATCGCCTCGCAGCTTGGAACTGCGTGTGAAACGCATGCGAGCACGCTTCCAAGATTTCGAAGACGCCAAGCGGCGACTCTCCAACGGAAACCTGCGACTGGTCGTGTCGATCGCCAAAAAATACCGCAATCGCGGCTTGAGTTTCCTCGACTTGATCCAGGAAGGCAACACGGGACTCATGCGAGCAGTCGACAAATACGAATATCGCCGCGGATTCAAGTTCTCAACCTACGCCACGTGGTGGATTCGCCAGGCGATCACCCGAGCCATCGCCGATCAGGCACGCACCATTCGAATTCCCGTGCACATGATCGACGTCTTGGGGAAATTGCGAAACGCTTCGCGCAGGCTCTTGCAAGAATGGGGCCGAGAACCGACAACAGAAGAAATCGCCGAAGAGGCGGGCGTGCCGATCGAAGAAGCACGCCGCGTGCTCGACATCGGCCGGAACCCCGTGAGCCTGGACCGCCCGATCGGCGAAGGCGAAGATGCCAGCTTCGGCGAACTGGTCGCCGATCAATCGCAAGAGAAACCGGACAACGCCGCCCACCGTGACTTGCTTCGCGAAAAGATCGAAAACCTCCTCAAGACGCTTACCTACCGCGAGCGAGAAATCATCCGCCTGCGGTACGGTCTGGGCGACGGGTACACCTACACGCTCGAAGAGGTGGGGCGCATCTTCAAAGTCACCCGCGAACGAGTCCGACAAATCGAAGCCAAGGCGGTGGAGAAACTGCAACATCCCGTGCGGGCAGGCCAGTTGGCCGCGTTCCTGGAACGCGCTGCGGGTTGATCCCCGCCCCGCCGACCGCCCATCGCGCCGGGCCGTCTCGACGAACGAGACGGCCTTTTTTTGTCGCATGTCGTTCTTTCGTCGCGTCGTCGAGCGAAAAGACGGTCACCGTCTCGAACCGCTTGATCCCGACGGCGCAGAAAACTATCGTGAATGCGTTTCGGCGACCCGACGGGTTGCGCCCGCTGCCGCACTGCGGGCTGCCGTCCCCTGTCGCCTGTTCTTTCTCATCGAAAACACCCTCATCGACAGAGAGGCTTCAGATGACGTCGTCGGCCCGTACAATCAATGAAATCCTGCGAGATCTTCATCTTGCCCATCAACAAGCCGAACATTTGCGGGCGCGGCTCAACCGGGGCCCGCGCATCCAAGCGGCATTCAAGAAACGAATCCAACAAGCCCAACAAGCCCTCGACGAGGTGCGCGAAGCCCACCGCAAGATCGAAGCGGCCGTTCGCGAAAAGCAAGGCCAGTACGATCAAAACCTGGCCACGATCCAGCGGCGCAAAGGCCAGTTGATGGAAGCGAAGAGCAACCGCGAATACCAGCTGTTGAAAGATCAGATCGCCGCCGACGAAATGGCCAACAGTGTACTGGCCGACGAAATCATCGACCTCATGACCCGCGCCGAAGAGCAAGCCGAAGAGGTCAAAGAAGCCGAAAAGGCCCTCGCCGCCGTGCAGGCCGATGCCGAGAAGGCGGCAAAGGCTTTCGCCGAAGAAGAACCGACGATCAAGGCCGACTTACAGCG
>CAYVVR010000349.1:0-4889 GCA_964454655.1 uncultured Planctomycetaceae bacterium
GCGTTGCAGTGGGTCGTCGGCCAAATCCGAAATGCGCTTGAGCACCAGGTGTCGCGTTTTTCGTCCAAGACGAGTCGCGAAATTCTCGAAGTGTATATCCTCGTGGCGGGCTCCGACCGCCACGCGATTACGGCGATTTTGAATGCGACGACGCATCCGGCGCACAAGGCGCTGGTAAAGAGCCTCGAGGTGAATACGTCGGCGCCGGTGCTTCAATTGTTGGCCGATTACTTGGCCGATCCGCAGGCCCCGCCGGCCGTATTGGGAATCATCGGACGTCGAACCGATCCTCGATTCTTGCGTTACTTGTTGCGAAAGATCGGCCCCGATCCGAATCCCGTCGTACGGAAAAACCTCAAACGCATATACCAATTCACTTGGCTGAAATCGGGAATGGAGGGGCTGGACCATTTCAGCGAGGCCGAACAGCGGGCGATCGTTCACTTGATTCGCTATTGCCAGTTGCCGCGGGAAGAGTCCTTTCGGCTGATCGAACGCATGCTGTTTCAAGGAAGGCCCGCCGCCCGCGTGGAAGCGGCCAAGGCATTGGAAGACTACAACGGCGCCGAAGCCAACGGCTTGGCCCTGAAGGCGTTGGAAGATTCGTCGCCCGAAGTGCAGGCGGCCGTGTTGCCTCAGTTGCGACGGCGCGGTATTCCCGGTGCGTTGCCGCGGATCGTTTCGAAGCTGGACAGCCCCCATGCGGTCGTCCGCCGAGCCGCGCGGCGAAGCCTAGCCGAGTTCAGCTTTCGTCGCTTTTTGGGAACGTGGGATTTGCTCGAACCCGAAGTGCGACGCAGTACCGGCATGTTGGTCAAAAAGGTCGATCCGCACACGCAGCCGATGTTGCGAGCGGAGTTGGCATCGCCCATGCGAACGCGTCGCTTGCGGGCGCTGGCCGTCGCCTCGACGTTGGACCTCGTGCCCCAATTGGAAATGAGCATCATTCCGTTGTTGCGCGACGAGGATCACATTGTTCGGGCGGAGGCCGCGGCGGCTCTGGCTTTGTCGGAAAGTCCGCAAAGTCGTGCGGCGCTGGTGGAAGCACTCAACGACCCCAGGCCTACGGTGCGCGAAGCCGCCCGGAAGAGCCTCGAAGAGCGAAACGAACTTCAATCGACGGGCGAGCGATGACCTTCCGGCCGACCGACCCGGTTCCGGCGGCCTTTGAAACGACCGATTAAGGACGTATCCGCGATGTTGTCGAAGATCGTGTCCGACATCTCGATCCTGGCCATACGGGAAGCCCCGTTCGAACAATTGCAACGGGAATTCCAACGTCGGGCGTACGAGCCGCCGGCCGGGAACGTCTATTACATCGCGGTAGGGGCGGTGGTCGTCATTTTGGTCTTGTGGGGGTTGGCCAAGATTCTCGACTACCGACAGCGACGGCGACCGTATCGGAGTCCGTTCGCACTTTTCTGGACGTTGTGCGGACGCCATCGGCTCAGTTGGCGGCAGACATGGTTGTTGTGGCGGCTGGCGCGGGCGCGCAAGCTGGCCGATCCCGCGTTGCTGTTCGCCGATCCCGACGTTTTACGACCGATCCACGGCTTCGAACGCCACCGGGAGTCGCTGGAATTGATCTGGGAAGCGGTGTTCGGCGATCTCGAAACCGAGCTCGAAGACTACCGACAGCGACAATCGATGGGGTCGGCAAAAGAAGACGATGCCGAGGGGCAAGAGACGCTCGATGAACCACGCGATACCGATGCCCGCAAGATTCCGGTGCGAAGCGGGCCGACTCCGAAAGCAGAAAATGAGTCGTCGGCATCGCGTCGTGATGCCGGTCCCGTCCGGCCTCCGATCGAAACGCCCAAACTGGATGTGGCCCCGTGGACCGAGGTTGATGCTTGATGCGTCGCCCCGGCGGACGGCGGTGAATGCGTTCGCCTTGGGGTGAATCACACACGATGCGTTAGCCGCATTGTGCGACAACAGGACGCGGATCGCTTTCTTCTGTTTGTGTGTTCGTGCTTCTGATACGCGCGGAATCGTGCCTGTGCGCAAGGAACGAGGCGACAGCAGCGAGCTGTCGCCTCGGCGTGTTTGGATCGATCAACTATCGGTCCGAAGATGTCGGTCGAGTGGTTCTGCGGTGAATCCCTCAGAAGGCGCTACGGCCGACGCCTCGGGGCGGTTCGCGCTTTTGGAACAAGGGGCTGACGTTGCCCGACGATTCCCGCGGTTTGCCGCCTTCCGGCTTGGCACGGAAGTCCTCGGGATTGGCACCGGTTCCGTAGCGAACCACGTAACCCCGTCGCGTGTACCCGATACGTCGAAGCAGATCGCGAACCGAAATCTTTTGCAATGCCATGTCTTCCGCTTCCTTGATGAAGCGTGAGCGGGCATCGATCACGTCGGGAGTCGTGTTGTCCGGCGGTTCGTCGCCGACGACCAGCATGTCGGTCGAGGTCGTGATTTCGCCGTGGATCGTTCCTTTTTCGTCGATGTAGGCATCGACCATACCGCCGTTGCTGCGAATGATGTTGATTAGCTCATCCTGGTCGTATCGGCCGTCGCCGTCGATATCGATGAAGTTGAGCAAGGCGAATCGACGATGTTCGCCCGGCGCCCAAATCAACGTGTCGACTTTGTCGCCCGGCAGGATGGGATCGGCGATCACATCGTCGATGATGCGGGCTTGGGCCAAGTGCGGGCCGCGGATTTCGATGACCTCGATGCTTCCCTTCGATTCGGCCTTGGTCACGTCGTGAGTGTTCGAGGGATACACGGTGAAGACGGTTTGCGGAATCAGACCGTCGGCCTCACCCAAGTTGATCCACACGAGACCCGTTCGTTGATCCACCCATTGGACGGTCCCGTCGGCCTCTTCGAACTCCGGGTTCTTCATCTTCTGGATGGTGGCCGTCCGAACGGTCAACAGATTGCTCAGCTTTTGCAGCTTGACCCCGGCCTCTTGCAATTGCTTTCGCATATCGGCCAGGGCCTGTTCCGATTGTTGTTGAATCGTCGTGACCTTGTTGAGCAGGTCTTGCTGGGTTTTCTGGGCGTTCGTCAAGTCTTGGGTGAACTTCTGCCGTTCTTGGGCCAGCGTGGCCTCGGCGTCGTTCGCTCGCTTTTCCTGTTGGGCGATCAAAGGCGTCTTGCTGGCTTCCAACTGAGCGATGCGGGTTTGGGCATCTTTGAGTTTCTCTTGGGTGGCCGCCAGCGTTGCGTTCTTCTGCTGAAGCGTCTTCCACAGGTGGATGACGACTTCACGATACGATCGTTGCGATTCGTCGAGGTCCGCTCCGTAGACTTCGAGATCGTGATCGGCCTGTTCGGTGATCTTGCTGATTTCCTCGGTCGGGTCGAAGCCCGCTTTTTCCTTGAGGGTGTTGAAGTCCCGCTGGAGGGTCGACAACATGGCCGAGGTTTGTTGTTCGCGCTCGACGGCTTGTTGGGCCTGGCGTGCCGCTTCGTCCCATTGGCGGTAGAACAGGTACGTCGTGACACCCAACAAGACGGTAAGGATCACGAAAATGATCAAGGCAATGTGCAGCCCTTGATTTTCACGTGCCATGACAAGCGTGCTCCTGAATGGAAAGCTCGTTTACGACCGGTCCCCGAACAGGGACCGACGGCTATCGACTCGGTGCCGGGAAAGGTGCAAAAGACGGGCGTTGCTTTTCCGGGCAAGAAAAGGATAGCCGCCGTATTGCTCCGGCCCGCGCCGATGATGCTGTCTTCGTTGCCTGAAACCTCGTTCCGAGTTCCTCCTATCAGGCAGATAAGGCAACCGAGGGAAACTGGATAAGAATTCAAGCTACGTCGATTCTAAATACGCCCTAAACCGGTGTCAACGTAAAGCCTTACGGGATGGGAAGCTGAGTACGGCTGCCGTCTCTTCTACGGTGCCGATTGGATGCCTGGTGCCGGTTCTGGCGGTTCCACGAAACACACAACCTTCGCCGATGGTAGGGAGCCCGCGAAACGCGTTTGCCGCGGGCGGTGTTTAGCTTGGTGTCGCTATCGTAACTCTAGCCCTCATTCCCGGGGGAGGCTCGCTCGGTTCACGGGAAAGCCCCGAACACCGCCGTCTGTTCTTCGGAGTGCTGCACCATGCTTACTCGAAAGTTGTCGAAGGCCAACCTTCTGGGGGGTGTGTTGCTTGCATTGGGGGTGGTTTCTGGGAGCGGCTCGGCGGTCGCCCAGGACCGAAGTCAGCTGCCCGGCAGCATTTCCGCGTTGATCTCTCGGTTTGATCGCGACGGGGACGGCCGTCTCACACGCGACGAAATTCCTCGGGCATTCGACCGGCTGAATACCGACGGCGACGAAGTGGTGACGGTCGACGAAGCGGTGGTGTACTTCTTGCAACAACCGCGGCGTGCGGCGGGCGGTGCGTTCGCCCGCGGGGGCGTGAGCGTGCCGCCGTCGGTGGAGGTACGACGCAACGTTCCGTATGCGAAAGGGGCGGCGCCGCTTCAACGTTTGGACGTGTATCGACCGAAAAATGCGCATCGGGCACCGGTGATGATTTACGTACACGGCGGCGGTTGGCGGAAAGGCGACAAGGCGGCCGTCCACGAAAAACCGGCTTTCTTTTGCGGCAAGGGCTTCGTGTTCGTCAGTGTCAACTACCGGTTGCTACCCGACGTCGAATTGGAAACCCAAGTTCAGGATGTGGCCGATGCCGTCGGCTGGGTCGCCTCGCATGCCGAAGAAATCGGCGGCGATGCCGACAGGCTTTTCCTCATGGGGCATTCGGCAGGATGCCATCTCGTGTCGTTGATCGCGACCGACGAAACCTATTTGAAGAAAGCCGGCGTTTCGTTGCGACAAGTGCGGGGCGTGATCGCCCTCGATACGCAGGCGTACGACCTGCCGACGCTGATTCGGACGACCGGTGCGGCCACGTATCGACTCGTGTTCGGCGACGACCC
>CAYVVR010000350.1:0-4874 GCA_964454655.1 uncultured Planctomycetaceae bacterium
GAGTGGGCCTTGCCGGTCGAAAAACAGCAGCGTCGCGAAGCGCTGGCTCGTGGGATGGAACACGATCCGCGTTGGGGCGAAATCCGCGAGGCCTTGCGCGGCGGTTTTTGGCGGAACTTCCGCGCCAAGTACAGTGAAGCCGACGAGATGTACACCCGCATGATGGGGGTCAGTCGTCGCCTTCGCGAACTGGCCGCACACCGTTCCGACGAAGCGATTGCGTCGATCCGCGACGATTTGTATCGCGGACAATGCAATTGCCCGTATTGGCACGGGGCCTTCGGCGGCATCTACCTGCCGCATTTGCGGAACGCGATCTACCGTCACCTGATCCGCGCCGACAACGCGCTGGAGCGACTCGAACGGGGCGAGACGCCGTGGATCGACGCCGTGGCCGGCGATTTCAATTTCGACGGCCGGCAGGAAGTGTGTCTTGCCAACGACCGGCTGGCGGCATGGATCGATCCGCGATTCGGCGGCCGCATGTACGAGCTCGACCTGCGGCAGTTCGAACACAATCTGCTGGCCACGATGACGCGTCGGCCCGAGGCATACCATGCGAAGGTGCTGGCCGGAGCCCATCAGCAACACGACGGCTGCGCCAGCATCCACGATCGCGTCGTCTTCAAACAAGAGGGACTCGATCGGCGGATCTGCTACGATCGCTATCAACGCAAGAGCCTGATCGATCTCTTCTATTCGCTGGAAACGTCGCTCGACGCCGTCGCCGCGGGCGAAGCGACCATCCACGGCGATTTCGTCGATCAACCGTACGATGCCAAGATTCAGCGTAACCCGGATCGCATCCGCGTCTTGCTGTCGCGTGAAGGCCGTGTCGACGGTCGACCGGTGCGTGTGATCAAGGCGGTCACGCTCGAGGCCGGAAAGTCGCTCTTGGAAATCGCCTATCGGCTCGAAAACGTACCGCAAGACTTCCCCTTGCATTTCGCGGTCGAGTTCAACTTCGCCGGTATGCCCGCCGGTGCCGACGATCGGTACTTCTTCGACGGCTACGGCCAGTCGCTGGGCGATTTGGGCACGCGGTTGGACCTGCACGACAGCACAGAGCTTGGGCTTGTCGATCGGTGGCAGGGATTCGGCGTGAAGCTGCGGATGTCGCAACCGGGCGGCTTTTGGACCTTCCCGGTCGAAAGCGTCAGCCAATCGGAAGGCGGCTTCGAGCTGGTTCATCAATCGGTCGTCGTCCAACCGCACTGGTTGGTGCAGGCCGACGCCTCGGGGACCTGGACGGTCTGCATGCACCTGCACATCGACCGCGCCGAAGCACTTTTGCAATCGCCGGCCGAATACCGCGAACCGGCGATGACCTGCTGATTCACCGGCGGCATCGGACGGCGCCGGCCGTCGGATTGCCGCACTGGGAAAATTCCGCCTGTCGGAAGCAAATACCCGACAGCCGACTGAGGAAGGAGTCCTCACGGAAAACCCCCGGCCTCGGGCCGGGGGTTTGTCATGCGCCGAAATTCCTGTCGGCGTCTCGGCGAGGTCTCCGGCATTCCGATGTGCTGCTCGCTCGGACGTCTCGGCCGCGTGGCCCACTACGACATTTCAGCGAACATGGCGAACGGGTTTTCGCCGCGGTTGCGAGGGGGAAGAATATGCGGGTACTCGGGGTTCAGACGACTCACTTCGTCTAGACGCAGCAATTCTTCCTCGGACAGTTGCAGATCGACGGCCCCGAGGTTGTCTTTGAGTTGTTCCAACTTCCTGGCCCCGACGATGATACTGGTTACGCCTTCTTGGTGTAACAGCCACGCGAGGGCGACGCGTGCGGGAGACGCATCGTGGGCGGCGGCGATCTCTCGCAGGATCTCGACGATACGATCTCCCCGTTCAAGGTCCACGGGCGGGTAGTTGAATGCCGTGCGTCGCCCCTCGGCACCGGGATTGCCCGTGTACTTGCCGGAAAGAAAGCCGCCGGCCAACGGGCTCCACACCATGACGCCCAATCCCAAATCGCGTGCGGCCGGCAAGATTTCGCGTTCGAGTTCGCGACCGACCAGCGAGTAGTAAGCCTGCACGGAACAGAATCGCTCGGTGCCCATGAGCCGGGCAAGGCCGTCGGCCTTGGCGATTTGCCAGCCGGTGAAATTGGACAGGCCGATGTAGCGGACCTTGCCCATTCGCACGCAATCATCGAGGGCGCGAAGCGTTTCCTCGAGCGGGGTCGTCGGGTCGAAGCTGTGGACTTGGTAGAGATCGATGTAGTCGGTTCCCAGACGCTGGAGGCTCTTGTCGACTTCGCGCATGATCGACTTGCGGCTGACCCCCAGGGCATTGATCTCGGTACGAGTAGTAAAATAGACCTTGGTGGCGATCACGACATCTTCTCGTTTGCCGGCCAGGGCTTTCCCCAGCATTCGTTCCGAGGCCCCCTCGCCGTAAACGTTGGCGGTGTCGAAGAAGTTGACACCGGCATCGAGAACCGTTCCGATCATGCGGTCGGCTTCGGCTTGCGACATGCCGCCGATCATGTGGTCGAACACCGAGTCTTTGTCGTTGAAGGTCATGGCGCCGAAGCAAATACGCGACACGTAGAGTCCGGTGTTGCCGAGTGGCAGGTACTGCATGGTTAACGCTCCCTAAATTGAGGAAAAATGGGGCAAAGACTTGCAATCGGATGTCCTGTGGGCGACACTACACAGTGTAGTGTAAAGTTGTGGGCGGTCAAGAGGAAAAATGCACTGCACCGTGTAGTTTTTTGATTGAGGGTGAAATGAGCCCGAAACGCGATACCAGCAAGAAGCGGCAAGAGATACTTGAGGCGGCCATTCGAGAGTTTGAGGCCGTCGGCTACGACAATACCAGTATGGACCGTATAGCCGAGGCCGCGGGGGCGTCGAAAAGGACGGTCTACAATCACTTTCCCAGCAAGGAGGCCCTATTTCGAGCGACGCTTGAGCGTCTGAAAGAGGGGGTTGAGGGACTTCAAGCAATCGACTACGACCCCGATCGCGGGCTTGAGACGCAACTCGGCGACTTCCTCGATGCCAAGCGATCTGCCGCGTCAAATCCGGCTTGGCGAGGGCTTGCGAAAGTCGTGATCGCCGTCTTCATCGCCCATCCGGAGTTGGCTCGCGAATTCATCGAGCGAATGGCGAAAGAGGAGGATCACTTGGTGGCTTGGCTGCGGGACGCGACGGCGGACGGCCGTTTGCGCGTCGAGGATCCGAAGCGAGCCGCACAGGTCTTTTGGGCGACGGCTTCCGGGCTATTCTTTTGGCCCTCGTTGTTCTTCGGACCGGTCGAGGAAGACGAGGCGGCTAGCCTCAAGGAAGAGGTGATCGCACTCTTCTTGGCACGGTACGGTGTGGATGGCTCCGACCAACCGAGAGGCTAGTGGGGCCGAAGCCTCGCTTCCCGGCGTTTGGTCGCCGCGCCGGGCGGCACTTGCGTCATTTTCGACGGTTCGCCCGACGGAGCCCGGCCGCGTTCGACGCACGCGCCGTCGCGCCGGGGAAACGGCTTGCGGAGAAAACGACCATTCGTGCGTGTAACCGACGCTTGCAAGGCCGGCCGTGTCTAATCGCTCGACGCAATGCCGCTTGATTTTTTCTATTGACACCGATTGTTCGCATGCTAACAATATGGTTAGCATGCTAACATTGTGATGCCGAGAGGATCTCGATGACTTCAGCCCGCAAGACCGATGGACCGCCTCCGCGGCCTTTGTGCATCTTGTTGCAGCATGTCGGCAAGCTGCTGGACGATCGGATGCGCGAAGCGCTTCGACCGTTGGCGATTCACCCGTCGCAGGCGCACGTGCTGCGGGTGTTAGCCGTCTGCGAGGGAGTGCAACAGCACGAACTTGCCCGCCGGATGATGATCACCCCGCCCACGATGAGCGGCATCCTCGACCGGTTGGCCAAGGCGGGGTTGATACGGCGCGAACCCGATCCTGCCGACGAACGTGCCGTGCGCGTTTTTTTGCTTCCGGCCGGGAAGCGAATGCGGAAAAAGGTGGAACAGGTCGTGAACGAGGTGGAGTCCCAATTGATCGCGGGCCTATCGGACGACCGCATTCAGGAAGCGCATCGCCTGTTGAGGATCTTGCGAAACAATCTGGGAGGCCATCCGCCCGGCCCCGAGTGGGAGCCGGATGCGTCTCTCGATTCCCCCCGAACCGTTCGACGGAGGAAACGCCATGCCGATTGATCGCATCGACGGTTGCATCGGTTGCGGCACGTGTGTGCGCACGTGTCCGACCGATGTGTTTCGGCTCGATCCCGACACGCACAAGGCCGTCATCAAGTATCCAGCCGATTGCCAAATCTGTCACTTGTGTCGCATGTATTGCCCGGCGGACGCGATTACGATCACGCCCGACAAGTCCATTCCGGTTTTCGTGTCGTGGGGGTGAGCCGTGAAACCGAAGATGAAGCATTGGTTGATCGTCTGGAGTGCGGCTTGGTTTGTGGGCTTGCCCCTGCTTTTTTATTACCTCGGCGACGTACCGGCCCGCACCGTGCTCAAAGAAGCGATTTCGCTGACGACGCTTCTGGCGTTCTCGTTGATGCTCGGCCAGTTCTATTTGGCGCGAAGCAATATGAGGGTGATCGAACTGTTCGATTTACGGCGGGTGAAAAAGCTGCACACGGTGATTGCTTACTCGGCGGTGACGGCGCTCTTGTTGCATCCGCTTGCGATCGTCGTCCCGCGGTATTTCGAGGCGGGCGTCGACCCGCTTGAGGCGTTCACGACGATGATTACCACCGTGCAAACCCCCGGCATCTTTTTCGGCTTGATCGCCTGGGTGCTGCTTGCGGTGCTGACGGTCACGTCATTCTTCCGTTTCCGCGTGATTCGTGCGTTGCACATCAGCTATCCGCACTGGCGGCATTTCCACGGGATGC
>CAYVVR010000351.1:0-4874 GCA_964454655.1 uncultured Planctomycetaceae bacterium
CGATGACGAATTTTCGCCCGAGGACCTCCGTTTCGTCGCCTTCCTTCAGACCGTGACCGATTTCACTCCCCAGCCACACGGTTCCCGGCTCGATTTGCTTTCCCATCGGCTTGACCGGCGACAAGTGCGTCTGCGGTTCTTCGCCCCGATACCCGACCAGCAACACCTTGCGATCGTTCCAGGTGATTTTCGCCTGCAAGGTGGCGACCAGGTGCCGCACCAAGGTCAATTGTTCGGCGTTGGCGAGCTTTTCTACGTATTCTTCGGGCATATCGTGCGAGGCGAAATCTTCGGCCCAAAAGTCGGCCATGTTGGTATCGCGATGGGTGATCATGAGGTTGAACCCCAAATCGCGCATCGTCTTGCGGGTTTTCTCTTCGAGTTCGGCCATTTCGGCCTTGGTCTTGGCTTCGAAGGCCTCGATGTTTTGCCGTAACTGCCCTACCCCTTTTTCCAAATCCCCCAATTGGGCCTTCCATTTTCCGATTTCGGTCTGCGTTTGTGCACGATACGCATCGACCAGCAAGGGGCCGGCGACGAACAGGGCGGCCGCGACGATCACCGCGACCAAACTCATCGCAAACTGAACCTTCCGATATAGGATTTCGGCCACCAGGATCTTGAAGAAACTCATCCTGCCGCTCCTCGCGAAGTTTTCTCAGCCCCGATCGCATTCGTTTACTTTCATGCGTGTCGTTGCATTATACGCACGCGCAAACGATTCCCGCCAATCGTGTAGCCTCCCTGCCCGATCAAGTGCCAAGAAACCCAAACGACGCCGCAACCGGGTGGCTGCGGCGTCGCGTCGAAGTCGCGGTTCCGTTCGTTGTCGCGATTGGACGGAACGTGCCGATCTAGAACGCCTTGGTGAAGCCGGGCATGGCGATCGGGTAACGGCCGTTTTCGTCCGCCTGAACCGGGGCGGGATCGTCGAGGCTCTTCCAGTTGTCCAGCTCGGGAGCCAACACCAGATCGCTGTTCATGGCCGTTTCCCAGGTCACTTCTTTACCCGACTCGACGGCCATTCGACCGAGGATGCCGACCATCGCAGCATAGGCGCACCGTTCGGCCTCGTTGTAAGGCTTGTCTTGCCGGATGGCGTCGAACAGCAAGTCGTGTTCCCGCTGGTAGTGGTTGCACGGTTCGCCGGTGTAACGCCAGGTTTCGGTTGCCTTCGTCTGCTCCCATGCCGAGTACAGCTTCGGATCGTTGATCCCCTCGCCCAGCACGGCCGAACCCTTGGTCCCGTGAATGATGTCGCCGAAGAATCCCCAGCAATTCGCCATGTGGCGGCCTTGCGCGAAGAGCTTGGTCCCGTCGGCGAAACGGTACTCGACGGCGTAATGATCGAAGAGTTGGTCGGGCACGTCGCGGACTTGACGCCCCCCCTGCCCTTGGGCCGAAACGGGCCACTGCCCTTTCACCCAGCAGCACACGTCGAGATTGTGAATCAGCCAGTCGAGCAGGAAGCTACCATTGACCCAAGTGAAACAACTGTAGTTGCGGATTTGATGGGCCAACTCGCTTTCGCCTTCGCGCCGCGACCGGAACCCGACCGGCCCGTGCTCGCGGTAGGCCCACAGGGTCACCACGTCGCCGATCGCACCATCGTGAATCTTGCCGATGATCTGTTCCAGCGGCAGATAGTGCCGGCACATCAGCCCACCGGCGATTTTGAGGTTCTTTTCGGCGGCCTTCTTGCCGGCGGCCAGCACGCGTCGCACACCGGGCGCGTCGACGGCGAACGATTTTTCCATGAACACGTTGCGACCGCGTTCGACGGCGTACTCCAAGTGCAGCGGCCGGAAAGCCGGAGGCGTCGTCAACAAGACGAGATCCCCCTCTTCGATCGTGTCGATCGCCTTCCGATAGGCGTCGAAGCCGAGGTATTGGCGTTCCGGCGGCACATCGACCTTCTCGTCACCGAACCGTTTCTTCAAGGCATTCAAGCTCGATTGCAGGCGATCGTCGAAAACGTCCGCCATCGCAACGAGCTTGACCGGCCCGGTCGTAGACAACGCGTTGGCTGCCGCGCCGGTTCCCCGACCGCCGCAGCCGACCAACGCGACGCGAATCAAGTTGTCTTCGGCCGCGTGACAAAACCGCGGCAACGAAGCGGCGACGGTCGCCGCCGCAGCGGCCGTCGACGACGTTTTCAAGAACTCGCGACGATTGGAACCCATCGACTGCTTGCGCATGGCACCCCCCTTAGAAAGAAAAAACCTGACAATGAGGACAAAATACAGAACACAGAATCATGTTCGCCTGCCACCGGGAAGGCGAAAACATTTTCGTCGGGCAGGTGAGCTCGGGGGCCCTCCACACAACGGCGCCAAGTCACTCATCCGTAGCGCCGCACATTGGGGCATCGCGTCGACGTTCACGGGGGACGGGTTTAAGTATAGGCAGAACAATCACTTACCGCAAACTTTCACCTGCCGCACTCAGACAACAAAACCGTTTCGGTTTGCATCATTTTTGTTGATTCGACCGAGGCACGTCCCCTCCGATTGCCGCTATTTTTCGGACGGAGCCGGTTTCGACGCCCGATTCGCCGACAGGTCGTCGCTACGTTGACATCCTTTGCCGGTCGATCCACAATTGCATGTTCGGTGTTTGCCGAGAGCAGGAAGCCGAACGGCTGCCCTGCGTTCGGAAACCGAGCCCGTACGACATCCCGGCCCGACCACGGTTTCGGCAAACCGCCGAAGCTCCGATTTCGACCGATCGATTCGTCGAGGGGAGTCGTTCATCATGGTGCCAGAGTCCTCCAATTCGTCCGATCCTGCCGCGAGGAAAAAACACGTGACCGCCCCTTGGATTACTTACCGACCCGAATTGAAAGTTCTCGATTGCACGATCCGCGACGGCGGGTTGGTCAACGATCACCAGTTTTCCGACGAGTTCGTCAGGGCGTGTTACGACACCTGTGTCGAGGCGGGTATCGACTACATGGAAGTCGGTTACAAGGCCTCGAAGAAAATCTTCGCCCGCGACAAGTTCGGCGACTGGAAGTTCTGCGATGAAGACGACTTGCGTCGCGTACTGGGCGACGATCAGGACCGGCCGGTGAAACTCACGGCAATGGCCGACGCCGGAAAGTCGGACTGGCGAACCGACATTCTGCCCAAAAAGGACAGCATCCTCGACATGATTCGGGTGGCCTTCTACGCCCACCAGGTGGCCGAGGCCGTCGACATGATCAAGGACGCCGTCGACAAGGGGTACGAGGTCTCTGCCAACCTGATGGCCGTTTCGCGCGCCACCGAGGTCGAAATCGAGCAGGTTCTCGAACTATTGGCGGAATCGCCCGCCCACGTGATCGTGGTCGTCGATAGCTTCGGTTCCCTCTACGCCGAGCAGATCGAACGTCTCGTTCGCCAATACCTCGGCTACATGAAGGAATCGGGCCGCGAAGTGGGCATTCACGCCCACAACAATCAGCAATTGGCCTTCGCCAACACGATCGAAGCGATCATCCACGGTGCGAACCGTGTCGACGCCACGATGGGCGGCCTGGGCCGGGGCGCCGGCAACTGCCCCATGGAACTCCTCATCGGGTTCCTGCGAAACCCCAAGTTCAAGCTACGACCGATCTTGCAATTCCTCGAAAAATACATCGAGCCGTTGCGAAAACAGGTCGATTGGGGGCCGCACGTGCAGTACAACATCACCGGCCAACTAAATCAGCATCCTCGCAGTGCGATCGAAGCACGCAGCACGCCGGAAGGCCGCGAACGATTGGTCGACTTCTACGATCAGATCATCAGCGACGTCTAGCACCCCTCTTTGGCGGCAATTTACCCCCAAACACCCCCTAGATCCGCCCTAGCAACCGGGCAGCAAGCTATAGTTCAGGAAGAACGATAGTGCGCGCTCCCAATGTCATTACGGCTGCCGACGGCGAAACGCCGGGCCCGTTGTGGCGCTACGTCTGCCCGGGCGCCGCGGTACATGGTCGGTCCGGAAGAGGGAGCATAAGCCCCTAGGCCCCGCGATTTTGGAAACGGAGAACAAGGGCTGATCGGCAGCGTTCCGAGACCGCTGCCGGATGGTATGGATGGGAACGCCGACAGGCTTCCCGGGAAGGACGAATGGTGGTCGCAGTAGGGATTGCCGCCGTCGCCACACTGCACTTGGCAGCCGGGTTTTGTCTGGCTGTCTGGCTCGGGTACGGTCCGCCGACGGTATCCGCCGGGTTCCGTCTGTTGCTCGGCGATCCCCCTCTTGAAAGCCAGTCGCAAGCCACCCAAGGACCGACGAATCCACAAGCTACGGCCGAAGCCGCTTCTTCCCCGGCTTCCGAGCAGCAGGCCGACGACGGTCCCGAACAGGAAGCGTCCGCCAGAGAATCGCCGCCCGATACCTAACCCCCGTTCTCACGGAGCGACCGGCAAGATGGCAGCGGGAATGGGCGGCAACCCGTTCGGCGACTTCGGGACAGGATTATTTCCCCCCGAAGTCGTTCCGAAGCCGCGACGATCGGCTACCCGATTCTCGGAGGCACTCGGCGTCTCAGCCGCGGGTTGAGTCGCCGGCCGACCGGCAACAAGCTGATTCACGAACGCCTGCGACACGTTCTCGAGCACGATCACGTCACTTTCGGCCTGCGGGTCACTTTTCGGCCGCACGATGCAAATCACCTCGTAACCGGCCGCCTGTCGGCGTCGAATTTCTTCCAAGGCCGCTTGTTCGCGGGCGGTCAACGCCCCATCGGCGGCCGAAGCGACCGATCGACTCTCGGGGGATTGAACGTATCCCACCGGACGCACGTTGTTTTGCGACAACGTTCCCATTGTCGCCACGTTCCCGGCCGAGCCGCGAACCGCGTCATCCGACGGAAGCGGCAACGGTAGCCCACCGGCCAAGGTGAC
>CAYVVR010000352.1:0-4870 GCA_964454655.1 uncultured Planctomycetaceae bacterium
CACGCGGCGTAACACGGCGAAGGCGCCCGTCCGCCGGTCGCACGACAGCCGCAAGCCCGACAGTTTTCCGTTCTTTCCTTGCCTTTCGGCATGCGGCGGACGACAATTCCGTACGACCTTGGTGCATGGTGGTCGCCCGTTTTCCGTGATGCGGGAGCATGTCGTGAAAAGCCCTTCCTTCCACTCGCGGCGAAGTTTCCTCAAAACGACGGCGATCGGCGGCTTGTCGGGAGCGGGCTGGTGGGTCGCCACAAACCGCGCGACGGCCGCACCGGGAGACGACATCCCCGAAGCGTCTGTCCCCGCCGAATACGCGGCGTGGGTGCAACTGCTCGAACAGACGCCGCGGGAACGAATTCTCCCCGTCTTCGCCGAACAGGTCCGCCGCACGCCCGACGAACCGAAGCTTCTAGCCGCTTTGCTGCTGGCGGGCGTTCGCAACGTCGAGCCGCGACCATCGGTCGGATTCAAGTTCCACACCGTGTTGGTCAATCAGTCGCTCCACCTCGCCCATCTGAAGGCCGATCGCGACCGCAAGTGGTTGCCGCTGTTCTGGGGATTGGACTACTTCAAGGAAACGCAACGCCAAGACTCGCGAGAACGCGGCTGGGCACTGGATCCGGTGCCGGCAGAAAGACTGCCCAAAGACGACGAAGCCGCCGAAGCATTCCTCGCCGCCATGGAACAGTGGCAAGAAGCGGAGGCCGACGCCGCAATCGCCGTTTGGGCTCACCAAGGACCTTCTCGGGATCTGTGGGAAGCCTTCTTCCGTTTCGGATGCCGCGACTTTCGCTCGATCGGTCACAAGATCATCGATGTGGCCAACACGCATCGCGTGCTCGGGATTACCGGTTGGGCGCCCGCCGAGTCGGCGCTTCGCTCGCTGGCCTACGCTTTGTTGATGCACGAAGACGGTAATCCCGCCGGTCGACAAGACCGCGCCGATCACAGTTGGCGGCGCAACCAAGACCTCGTGCGGGAAATCCGCCGATTTTCGTCCGACAGCGCACGGCAGCCGCAACGAACGCTGCAATTGGTCGCCCGGTTCCGCGAGTGCAACGAAGACGAAGCCTGCGACAGCGTCGTCGAAGCCCTCAACCAAGGGACGACCGAACAATCGGTGTGGGATGCCTTGTTCTTGGCCTCTCTCGAACTGTTGTTGCGGCAAAACGGGATCGTCGCACTCCACGCGGTGACCACCACCAACGCCATGCACTACGTGCGACGACAGACGACCGATGCGGAAACGGCCCGTTTGCTGCTCTTGCAGAATGCGGCCTTTCTGCCGCTGTTTCGAGAGGCGATGGCCCAACGCGGTCGCGTGGACGATACGGCCATCGACGAACTACGGCCCGGTAGCAAACCAATCGCCTCCCCCGAGGCCGTTTTCGATCTGGTGGAAAGCGACACTACCGAGGCCGTCGCCCGGAGTTTACGCTACTTCCAGGACGGCGGTTCCGTCTCGACATGGTCGGCCGTCGCCCGCCGATTGCTGATCGACAAATCAACCGGTGCCCACGATTACAAGTACGGCTACGCGATCTTGGAGAACGCCGAATTCATTTCCGAAAACTTTCGGCCGTTGTTGCTGTCGGCGGCGTGCTGCCGGTTGCTCGGTTCACGACGCCCCGACTGTCCGCTAATCACCGAGGCAAAGCGAGCATTGGGAACAGCGTGATTCGTCGGCTTTTTCGCCGCGCCGTCGTCCCGATCTGTGGACTGCGCTTCGTGTTACTTGTGATACCCCAGCGATCGAATGACCTGGAGCATTTCTTCGTAGGTGATGAAGCGGCGATGGTGCGTCGCTTTGTAGCTGTCGATCGCCATGGCCAATTCGCGGGCCTCCGGCGACAGGCCCTCGTGGCTGTCGGCGAACTGACGGCGTTCGCGTCCGCCCGGTGCGGTACCGCCGACATTCTTTCGGCGATCGACGAAGACGGGGGCTTCGGTGGGCTGGCTATCGGAAAATTGAGTCGGTTCCACGGTCATGGGTCATCATCCTCGAACAAACGGCCGGGCCGAAGGATTACCGGCGGGCAGCGTGTTGCCGAAGGGATACACCCGCCGTTTGTAATCTACATCACACTTGCCCGCTGCTCGTTCGATTTCCCCCTTCACCGCGTGCGATGCCGCCGAAGCCGCCGCCGACGCCCTGCACAATTAATACAACCGGCACACCTCAACCGACTGTCACCGGGCGGTATTCGTCGGCCTTCCGGGAGATGCCTGCAAATAACCGGCCGGCAACACCGGGGCGATCTGTTGTTGAAGTTGCGCGATGCGTTCGTCGGCCGGTGACTTGGCACGGGCGCGATCGACGGCCCACTTCGCACCGTGGATGTCGCCGTCGGCCCAACGCGCGGCCGCGAGAAAATAGAGCGTGTCGGCGTCGTCTTTCCCCCGTTCGACGGCTTTCGCCAGATGCTCGGCCGCTTCGTGATAGCGACGACAAGCCAGATACGTCCTGCCCAAATCGTACAGCAACTCGGGCGGTTCTTCGCCGCTGCGGTACGACCTCGCGATCCGCTGCCGGGCGGCGAGTGCCATGTAATTCTTACCGAGCGAATCGTAGACCTCGGCGATGCGCAAGAGGATGTCGCGGTTTTCCGGCTCGATTCCGGCGGCTCGTTGCAAGTCGGCCAAGGCCTCGTCGGTACGGCCGAGCGCCTCCAGCAGCATCGCCCGCGTCATCCACACGTCGGCTCGGTTCGGGTCGATGGCCGCCGCCTTCGACACGTGCCGATCGGCTTCGCGCAATTCGCCCAATTCGACGAGATATTGTGCCAAAATCACGCGGATCTCGGCATTGTCGGGATCGAGGCGAACGGCCATTTCCATGTGGGCGACGGCCTCGCGTTTCTTGCCGCACTTCCACAACACGGCCGCATAATAGCGGCGAGCCTCGGGATCGTCGGGAGCCTGCCGCAAGGCCTCGGTCAACTGGCGATCGGCTTCCTCCCAATTGCCGCACTGCATGTCGATCAAGGCTTGCTGCGTCAATTGCCGACTGAACTGCAAGGCTTTGGCGGCCTCGTCTTCGCGATGAAGCAAGCGGCACCCCGACAGCACGACACAAAGCGCGCAGACGACGCCCGCGGTCGTTCCCAAAGCGGTCGTCTTCGGTTGCGTGCTTCCGTGCATCGCGTCGGCCGAGCGAGGTTTTCGAGCGACTGCAAACAGGGCCTTCGACCCGCGACCGTCCGTGGGCCGAAACACCTCGGCAGACGTATCGTAGCACCTTTCCCGATCCCCAACCAAGAGGAAAACGACCGCAGAAACCTAGGCAAGTCAGGAAACACAGGAAAACCGTCGCCGGTGTCTACGTTTTTTCAATTTGCCGCACGGGGGACGATCTGAATGATTCCCGCGTGTTCGCCTGGGATGGCAACCGCCAGTAGACTAGAATCGTATACAGGATTCTCAACCTTCCTTTCCCCCCGACATGAATTCCGTTTTTTCGAGGCCCTCCATGCGTGCAGCAGGCTTCTTCCCGCGTTTTTCCAGTTTGATCTTGTGGCTTGCCGTGCCGAGTGCCTGGACCGGCGTGTTGACTTGGGCATTCGCCGAGACGGCGTCGGCCGCCGAATTGTCGGGTGTCGACTCGCTGATTGCGGCAGTCGATCATCTGGAAGCCAAATTCGGCGCCGCGTATCCGCATGCGGACCAGTTTCGTAGCCGAGCCCGCGAGCTGGCCCAAGCCGCCGAGACCGCTTCGGAAGCAAACGCGGCCGAATTGCAGGCATCGCTGGAGAACTTGGCCTACGAGGCCTTGGTGAAGGCCAATCCGCTGGTCAACCGCGCACCGATCGTGTTCGTGGTGCGACAACAGTATCTCAACGACCACCACAACACGGCCACGATGTTCCAAACCGGCGAAATCAACACGTCGAGTTTCCGGGGCGGCGGCGCAATGCGGTTGTTGCACGTCGATACCGGCCGGGTCGAAACGCTGATCGAGCTGCCCGAGGGCGTCGTCCGCGATCCCGATGTCTCGTTCGACGGCCGCCGTATCTTGTTTTCGATGCGTCGGAACATCAAAGACGACTACCACATCTACGAGTTGACGTTAGGCGAAAACACGCCGCGGCAATTGACGTTCGGCTCGGGCGTCAGCGACATCGACCCGATCTACCTGCCCGACGGACGTATTTGCTTCACCGCGACCCGCGAACCGAAGTTCTGCATGTGCAATCGGCACATCATGGGCAACCTGTTCGTGATGAACGCCGACGGCTCGAACATCATTCAGATCGGGCGCAGCACGCTGCACGAAGGACACGCGGCGCTGTTACCCGACGGACGTATCTTGTACGACCGTTGGGAATACGTCGATCGCAACTTCGGCGATGCGCAAGGGCTGTGGACGGTACGTCCCGACGGCACGAACCACGCGCTGTTTTGGGGGAACAACACGAATTCGCCCGGCGGCGTGATCGACGCACGGCCGATCCCCGATTCGCCGCTGTTCATTTCGGTGTTCACTTCGTGTCACGATCGCCCCTGGGGAGCGTTGGCGTTGGTCGATCGCCGATTGGGCATGGACGGTCGTGAACCGGTCGTCCGCACGTGGCCGCCCGAGGCAATCGATCTGGTCGGTGTCGGCAATTACGACACGTTCAAGCGATTGACGATCAAGTACGAAGATCCCTATCCGCTGTCGGCCGAGTTCTTCCTTTGCTCGCGGATGACCGGCCGGGGCGAAGAAATGGCCTTGTACCTGGTGGATGTTTTCGGAAACGAGGTTCCCGTCTACCGCGAAGCGCCGGGCTGTTTCGACCCGATGCCGCTGGCGCCGCGGACACGTCCGCCGGTGTTGCCGCCGACGAACTACCCCGCCGCCGAAGAAGGGTACTTCTACGTGGTCGACGTC